>NZ_BAAAMU010000141.1:0-26653 GCF_039529435.1 Nonomuraea maheshkhaliensis | reverse complement strand
CGGCAGGACGGCCATGGCCCTGGGCCGACCTGGCCGTGATCGCCACCTGGACGCTGGCCGCGGCGGCGGTGCTCGCCCTCAAGGGAGGCGGATGGACGGCCGCCCGGCGAGCAGCGGCCTGACGCGATGGTGACCAAGGTCCTCTTGCCCGCGGACGTACGGCACTGCTCCGGAAGCGCCCCGCACGGTGTGCTTGAGCGTGAGAAGAACAACGAATCGGCACTGAAAGGGGGCCGTCATGGCCACCACCGTCAACAAGCCCGTCCCGGGGGCCGGCCCGGCCGCGGCGCATCGTCCCGTCGACTACGTCTGGGCGATCGCCCGGATCTCGATCGGATGGATCTTCCTGTGGGCGTTCCTGGACAAGACATTCGGCTGGGGCTTCGCCACCCCGGCCGATAAAGCCTGGATCGCCGGCGGCAGCCCCACCACCGGTTTCCTCAAGGGCAGCGGCGAGAACGCCCTTGGCGGCTTCTTCAGCTCCCTGGCCGGCCAGGCATGGGTGGACTGGCTGTTCATGCTCGGCCTGCTCGGCATCGGCACCGCACTCGTCCTGGGCATCGGCACCCGCATCGCCGCCGCCACCGGTACGATCATGCTGGTCCTGATGTGGGCCGCCGAACTTCCGCTCGCCAACAACCCCTTCATGGATGACCACATCATCTACGCCATCGTCCTGATCGGCCTGGCCCTCGCCAACGCCGGCACCACCCTCGGCCTGGGCAACCTGCCCGTCGTCAAGCAGACCGCCTGGCTCAAGTAGTGCGTACGACCACACGCCCGCCTCCGATGCCGGAGGCGGGCGTTCCCGCATTTCCGGGAGCCCGCCACAGGCAGCCTGGGACGGACGTGACGCGCCAAGAATGCTCACCGGTCGACCGGGTGCACAGTCGTGAACCGCCGGCCCGTCAGGGCTTGTGGGCGGCTGTCTCGGCCAGGGCCTTGATGGTCGTCAGTTGCCTGCGGGTGATCAGGAAGTCCGCCGACTCCGACAGCAGCAGGTAGACCAGCCCCGGCAGGCCAGGCCGGCAGTGCAGGCGCTGACGGAAGAGCAGGCGCGTGTGCTCCTCCTCGCCGAGCAGCACGATCGCCCAGCTCACCGTCACGTGGAAGGCCCGGATCGCCAGGACGAGCTCGTGCCCGGGGACGATGCGCTCCACCGTGTAACCGCCGTCCGCGGGCGGCGTCGGCAGCAGGTCTCCGACCTGGAGTCGTTGCAGGCCGGGCAGGACCTGGACAGCGCTGGGGCGGTCGTCGTTGGTGATGTGGTCGTAGGCGTACCAGCCGGCGCGCGGATGGCCGCCCATCTGCGCGAGCCAGGGCCACACCGCTTCGGGCGGGGCGTCGATCGTGATGGCGCGGGTGGCGGCGACATGCGGTCGCGGGACGATGTCGTCGCCGGGGAGCGGCCGGCTGGTCTCGCCGCGGGTCGCGCCCCAGCGCAGCAGTCGTGGACGGACGAGCAGCAGGTACGCCGCCAGTCCGGCGGCCTTGAGGATGAGCAGCGATACGAGCAGGCGACGCGATGCGTTCATACGTCGATGGCACCAGGTCCCGTCGCCGGGTGGCAGGGGCGAAAGGCGATGACCCGCCGGCCGATGGTCCTTTACCAGGCACGGCTCGCGGATCGTCAGGTGATCTCGGGTACCATCTCGATCGCGCCCGCCGGGCACTCCGACACGCACAACCCGCAGCCTTTGCAGTAGTCGAGGTCGATCTCGTACCGCAGCCCAGGACCGAGCTTGATGACGGCGTTGTCAGGACACACGCCGTAGCAGTTGTCGCATTCGAAGCAGTTGCCGCACGACAAGCAGCGCCGTGCCTCATACAGCGCCGTCTCCCCGTCCAGGCCGTGTTCCACCTCGTCGAAGGTGGTGGTACGGCGAGCGAGGTCGAGCTTCGGGCGGACGGTGGCGGGGGCGTCGCTGTAGTACCACGTGTTGAGCAGGTCGAAGCCCGCCATCGGGTGCCGCGGGGCGGGGGAGCAGGAGCCACCGCGCAGCCACGCGTCGATGTGCCTGGCAGCCTTCTTGCCGTGCCCGACCGCCACCGTGACCGTGCGCTCGGCGGGGACCATGTCGCCGCCGGCGAAGACGCCGGGGAAGCCGGTCATCAGGTCCGGCCCGACCTTGACCACGCCGTCCTCCGACTCGACACCGGGCAGGCCCTCCAGGAGGGCCAGGTCGGCTTCCTGCCCGAGGGCGAGCACCACGGAGTCGGCGGCGAGTTCTTCGAACTCGCCGGTGGGCCGGGGGAAACCGGTCTCGTCCAGCCGCATCCGCTCGATGGTGATGCTGCCCTGCCCGGCGTGCGTGATGGTCGACAGCCACTTCATCCGCACGCCCTCCTCCACGGCTTCGGCGACCTCGCTGTCGTGCGCGGGCATCCGGCCCCGGGTACGGCGGTAGACGACGATCGCGTCGGCCGCGCCCAGGCGCCTGGCGGTCCGGGCCGCGTCCATGGCGGTGTTGCCGCCACCGTAGATCACGACGCGGCGGCCCAGCAGCGGCGGCTCGGCGCCCTCCATGCCGCGCAGCACCGAGACCGCGTCCAGGAGGCGGGCCGAGTCGCCGGCCGGGATGTACGCGCGCTTGCCGATGTGCGCGCCGACGGCCAGGAAGGCGGCGTCGTAGCCGCGCATCGCCTCCCGCAGGTCGGTCACGGTGTGGCCGAGCCGCATCGTCACACCCATGTCCACGATGCGGCCGATCTCGGCGTCGAGGATGTGGCGGGGCAGCCGGTAGCGGGGGATGCCGAAGCGCATCATCCCGCCGGCGGCCGAGCCCGAGTCCATGACGGTCACCGCGTGACCGAGCCTGGTCAGATGGTAGGAGGCTGACAGCCCGGCGGGCCCGGCGCCGACCACGAGCACCCGCTTGCCCGAGGGTTGCGCGGTGACGGGCATCGTCCAGCCCCGCTCGATGGCTTCGTCGCCGAGAAAGCGCTCGACGGAGTTGATGCCGACGGCCTCGTCGAGCTTGCCGCGGTTACAGGCGCTCTCGCAGGCTCGGTAACAGACCCGCCCCATGACGGCGGGGAACGGATTGTCCTGCATGATCTGCCGCCAGGCTGCCTCGTAGGAGGACTCCTCGGCCAGACTCAGCCAGCCCTGAATGTTCTCCCCTGCGGGGCAGGCGTTGTTGCAGGGCGGTAGCCGGTCCACGTAGGCGGGTCGCTCGGTACGCCACGCACCGGTCTTGTTGGCCAGGCTCGACCCGACGCCGAGGGTGATCGCGAATGGTTCGTCTTTCATGTCAGTCCACCAACCCGAAGCGCCGGATGTTGCGTTCCGCCGAGGCCTGAATTTCCGCTATCACATCGGTGCGCGGGGGATCGCCGAAGAGGTGCGCGTACCTGCCCTGGAGCTTGAGGTATTCGTCCACCGGAACGCGGTGCCGGATCTTGGTCACGCCGGTCACCTCACCGCGTTCGGCCTCGAAGACGGGGAACATGCCGGACTCGGTGGCCAGCCTGGCCACACGGATCGTGTCACAGGCCGCGGTGACCCAGCCGAGCGGGCAGGGCACCAGGATGTGGAGGTAACGGGCGCCGCGGAACTCCATCGCCCGCCGCACCTTGTACTCCAGGTCGCGCAGGTCTCCCACGGTCGCGGTGGCCACGTACGGGATTTCGTGCGCCATCGCGATGAGCGGTACGTTCTTGCCCTGCCCGAAGGCCTGGCCGGGCACGGGAGTGGTGGCGGTGCGCGCGGCCGATGGTGTCGCGCCGGAGCGCTGCACCCCGGTGTTCATGTACGCCTGGTTGTCGTAACAGATGTAGAGCACGTCGTCGCCGCGCTCGAACATGCCCGACAGGCACGCGAAGCCGATGTCCACCGTGCCGCCGTCGCCACCCTGGCCGACCACCCGCACGTCGGCGCGGCCCTTGGCCTTCAGTGCCGCCGCCACCCCGGTCGCCACCGCCGGGGCGTTGCCGAACAAGGAGTGGATCCAGGACACCTGCCAGGACGTCTCCGGATACGGCGTGGAGAACACCTCCAGGCAGCCGGTCGCGTTGACGGCGATCATGCGGCCCGCGGTCGCGCTGATGGCGGCGTCGATCGCGTAGCGCGCGCCGAGCGCTTCACCGCAGCCGCGGCAGGCACGGTGACCCGAGGTGAGGGAGTTGCCGCGATCGGGCGCCGCCTGGACAGAACGCTGTTCCGGAGGGAGCAGCCGGTTGCCGACGGCGAAGCTGCCGACTTGGTAGAACTTGGTCCGCTGCACGGGCATGTCAGACACCTCCGGCGAGATCACGCAGCATGTTCTCGGCGCTCGGCCCGGACCTGCGGCTCTTCCCGGCCCGCCGCAGCTCTCCGCTGACGAGTTCGTGGTCGAGGTCGAGGAACGTCAGAGGTTCGAGGCCCTGGCTGAACGCCCGGCGCAGGGACGCCTTAGTGATCGGGCGCCCTCCCAGCCCGGCGATCACCGTGGCGACCTCGACGTCCCTGCCGGCCAGCGCCGAACGCACGTCGGCCGAGACGATGCCGCCCACGCCGACGGAGAACGCCCGCTCCAGGACCACCACCCTGCGGGCGCGCCCGAGGGCGTCGCGGACCGCGCGGGCGGGGAACGGGCGGAACGTCGTCAGCCCCGCCACGCCGATCCGCATCCCCGAGTCGCGCAGCTCGTCCACCGCATCTTTGATCGTGCCGAGCACCGACCCGAGCGCCAGCACGATCGTCTCGGCGTTCTCGATGCGGTAGCCGCGGACCAGTCCGCCGGAGTCCCGGCCGAACTCCCGCCCGAAGGCCGCAGAAAGGCCGGGGATGCGCTCCAGCGCCTCCAGGTGCCGGAGGTGAGCGAGATAACGCACCTCGGTGAACGCCTCCGGGCCGACCATCGCCCCGATCGAGGCCGGCGCGTCGGGGTCGAGCACCTGGCGCGGTTCGTACGGCGGCAGGAAAGCGTCCACCTGCTCCTGCGAGGGCAGGTCCACCCGTTCGAAGGCGTGGGTGAGCACGAACCCGTCCATGCACACCATCACCGGCAAAGACAGCTCCTCGGCCAGGGCGAACGCCTGCACATGCAGGTCGACCGCCTCCTGGTTCGTCTCCGCGTACAGCTGGATCCAGCCGGAGTCACGCTGCGACATCGAGTCGCTGTGGTCGTTCCAGATGTTGATGGGAGCGCCGATCGCCCGGTTGGCCACGGTCATCACGATCGGCAGGCCGAGCCCCGAGGCGTTGTAGAGCGCCTCGGCCATGTACAGGAGGCCCTGGCTGGCCGTCGCGGTGTAGACACGGCCGCCGGTGGCGGAGGCGCCGATGCAGGCCGACAGGGCGGCGAACTCGGACTCGACGTTGACGTACTCGCACGGCGCCAGCCGCCCGGACGTCACGTGCCTGCTGAGTGCCTCCACGATGTGCGTCTGCGGCGAGATGGGATATGCGCAGATCACCTCAGGCCGGCACATCGCGACGGACTCCGCCACCGCCTGCGATCCCTCCATCTGCCTAAGCACGGACAGCCTCCTTCAGGTAGGAGTAGGCCTCGTCGGCCGCGGCGATGTTGGTTTCAGCCACCCGGCCGGGGAATGTGCCGCTGATCGCCTCGTGCACCGATTCCAGCGACACCATCCCGGTGAGGGCGCAGAAGCCGCCCAGCAGCGCCGCGTTCGGCACCGGCCGGCCGACGTGCCGCAGCGCGATGTCGGACGCCGGCATCGTCACGCCGCTCACGCCGAGTTCCAGCGCTGTCCTGGTGGAATTGACCAGCACGTGCCGCACGCCGGCCGGCACGTCGATCCGGCTGAGCAGCGTGGCGTCCTGGATGATCAGCGCGTCCGGTTCGGCGATCGGCTCCCGCGTGCGGATCGGCCGGTCGGAGATGCGGCAGAACGACACGACGGGCGCGCCCGTCCGCTCGGATCCGAACGTGGGGAACGCCTGAGCGTGCCGGCCTTCGAGGAAGGCGGCCACCGACAGCATCTCGGCCGCTGTCACGACACCCTGGCCGCCTCTGCCGTGGATGCGGATCTGGTACTCCATGAACTCCGGTGTAGTCCGGCGATGGCCGCTGTTGGAGGGACGAACGTCACTTCGCGGAGGACTTTCGGCCCTCTTCGCCGCGAACCTGAGCGGCCGACGCTCGAAGGTGACGAATTCGCGGAAGGAGCGGGCGGATGCTCAGATTCGGCATCGTCAAGGAGACCACCGCGGGTGAGCGGCGAGTCGCGATCACCCCCGACGCCGTGCCGCGTTTGCGAGCCGCGGGGCTGGACGTGCTGGTGGAGGCTGGAGCGGGAGCCGCAGCGTGGTTCGCCGACGGCGCGTACGGGAACGCGGGCGCCCAGATCGTCACCGTCGAGGAGTTGTACGCCACGGCGGCGATCGTCGCCTGCGTGCGGCGCCCGCCCACTCGGCTCCTGCGGCACGGCCAGCTCGTGATCGGCCTGCTGCACCCCGACCCGCTCTACGCCGGTGAGCTGGCCGCCAGTGGCGTGACCGGCGCGAGCCTGGACCGGGTGCCGCGCGCCCTGAGCGCCGCCCAGCCCATGGACGCGCTCACCTCCCAGGACAACGTCGCCGGCTACCGGGCGGTCGTCCTGGCAGCCGGCGTCTACGAGCGATTCTTCCCGCTGCTGATCACCGCCGCGGGGACCGCGCCGCCCGCGCGAGTGCTGGTGCTCGGCGCGGGGGTTGCGGGACTGTCGGCGATCGGCACGGCCCGCAGGCTCGGCGCCGTCGTCACCGGCTACGACATCCGGCCCGCGGCCAGGGAGGAGATCGCCTCACTCGGCGCCGCCGTCCTGGATCTGGAGGGCGCGGACGGGCTCGCGCTCACCGAGACCGAGCAGCGCGCCGAGCGGGATCAGCTGGCCGGTCCCGTGGCCCACCACGACGTGGTGATCACCACGGCCCGGGTTCCCGGCCGCCGCCCGCCCCTGCTGGTGACCGAGGCGGCGATCAAGGACATGCGTCCCGGGTCGGTGGTGGTGGACCTCGCCTCGGGCGAGCTCGGCGGCAACGTGGAGATCTCCAGGCCGGGCGAGCGGCTGGTCACCGAGAACGGCGTGAGCGTGATCGGCGCCGGCGACCTGCCCGCGACCATGCCCGGCGCCGCCTCGCTCGCCTACTCTCACAACGTGTGCGCGTTCCTGGCCCACGTGCTGCGCGACGGCGCGCTCGCCCTCGACCCGGCCGACGAGATCCAGTCAGCCGTGATCTTCACGGGAGGAGGCGCATGAACGCGCAACTCCTCGCCGACCTGACGGTGTTCGTGCTGAGCCTGCTGCTCGGTTTCGAGGTCATCGGACGGGTGCCGACGACGCTGCACACGCCGCTGATGTCGGCCGCGAACTCCGTGCACGGCATCGTGTTCGCCGGTGCGCTGATCATCGCGCTGACGGCGGACGGCGTCCTCGGATATGTGCTGGTGTTCGTGACCGCCGCGTTCGCGGCGATGAACGTGGTCGGCGGCTACGTGGTCACCGACAGGATGCTGGAGATGTTCCGGCCCCGCGGGGCGAAGCGATGAACGCCTTCGACGTGGTGATCCGGCTGGTGTACCTCGCCGTCGCGACCACCTTCGTGCTCGGCCTGCACCTGATGAACTCGCCGGTCACGGCCCGCCGCGGCAATCTGCTGTCGTCAGGGGCGATGGCCGCCGCCGTGGCGGCCACGGCGCTCGTCCTCGTCCATGAGGGCGGCGTGCGGACCTGGGCGTGGATCGCGCTGCTGGCGGGGGCGGCACTCGGCTCCGGTGCCGGGCTGGCGCTGGCCAGAGGCGTGGCGATGACGGCCATGCCGCAGCTCGTCAGCCTGTTCAACGCCGCAGGAGGCGGAGCCGCCGCACTGATCGGAGCACACGACTTCGCACGGCACGGGGCCTCTCTGCCCGTGGTCCTGGACGTGCTGATCGGCGGCATGACCTTCTCCGGTTCGCTGATCGCCGCCGGCAAGCTGCACGGTCTGGTGCCCGGCGCTCCGCTCCTCTTCCCCGGAGTCCGTGCCGTCACCGCGTTGCTCGCCACGGCCATGGTGGTGGCCTCAGGACTGCTGCTCACCGGGCACGGAGGTGTCGTGACGCTGGCCGCGCTGGCCGTCGCCGCACTCGGATCGGGCGTGGCCGTGGTGCTGCCGATCGGTGGAGCGGACATGCCGGTGGTGATCTCGCTCCTCAACGCGTTCACCGGCACCGCCGTCGCGATGGCGGGATTCGCGCTCGGCAACGGCATCCTCATCACCGCGGGCGCGCTCGTCGGCGCCTCCGGCGCCATCCTGACCAAGCTCATGGCCGACGCCATGAACCGCTCCATCGGCGCCATCGTCGCCGGTGGGTTCGGCGGCGGTGACAGCACCGGCGATCGGACTCCCGGTCAGCTCCCGGTCCGGATGCTGTCAGCCGACGACGCCGCCATCCAGCTCGCCTACGCCGCCAGGGTGGTCGTGGTGCCCGGGTACGGTCTGGCCGCCGCGCAGGCGCAGCACCAGTTGCACGAGCTCGCCGAGTTGCTGGAGCACCGCGGCGCCGAGGTCTCCTACGCGGTCCACCCGGTCGCCGGGCGCATGCCGGGCCACATGAACGTGCTGCTGGCCGAGGCGGGTGTGCCGTACGACCAGCTCGCCGCTATGGAGGACGCCAACGCCGCGATGCCACAGACCGACGTCGCGCTCGTCGTGGGTGCCAACGACGTCGTCAACCCGGCCGCCCGCCGTCCGGGGAGCGCTGTGTCCGGCATGCCCATCATCGACGCGGACAAGGCCAGGAGCGTGATCGTCATCAAACGCTCCATGGGCCACGGCTATGCGGGCATCGACAACGAGCTCTACACGGCTCCCACGACCGGCATGTACTTCGCCGACGCCAAGAAGGCCCTGGCCGAGATCACGGCTGCCGTCAAGCTGCTCGTCGCCTGATCCGGCCCGAGGAGAGCGGACATGAACCACCTGGTGCTCGTCCTGGGCACCGCGTGGACGCTGATGGAACGACCGGCACCTGAGAAGGGGTGGCGATGGCCGTGGCCGACCACATGAGCCCGCTGGACGCGGCATTCCTGATCCTTGAGGACGCGCAGCCCGAGGCCTCGATGGCGATCTCGTCGGTCGCCGTCATCGAGGGCCCGGCGCCCTCCCACGAGGAGTTCCTCGCCGCCATCCGCGCCCGCCTCCCGCTGGTGGCCCGCTACCGGCAGAAGGCCCGCCAGGTGCCGCTCGACCTGGGCCCGCCCGTGTGGGTCGACGATCCCGCGTTCGATCTGAACTATCACGTCCGGCGGGTCGCCCTGGCGCCGCCGGGCGGCGACGCGGCGCTGTGCGAGCTGGTCGGCGACATCATGTCCCAGCGGCTCGACCGCATGCGCCCACTGTGGGAGTACTGGGTGATCGAAGGCCTGCCGGACGGACGCTGGGCGCTGTTGTCCAAGGTGCACCACTGCATGGTCGACGGCGTATCCGGCACACACCTGTATTACGCGATCTTCGACGAGTCGCCCGAGGGGACCGCGAACCTGCCGCAGGACACCTGGACCCCGCAGAGCGAACCCTCCCCCCTGAACCTGACCGAAGACGCTCTGCGCGTCCTGCTCCGCAACCCCGCCGACCAGGCGCGCATGATCGCCCGCGCACTCGCCTCTCCGCGGGACGTGACGCGCCGCCTGACGGACACTGTCCGCGGGCTCACGGCCCTGGCCGCCGCGCTGCGGCCGGCGACGTTCACCACGCTGGCCGGCCCGATCGGGGAGCATCGGCGCTACGCCACCGCCCGGGCGGCGCTGGCCGAGGCCAAGGAGATCGCACACCGGGCAGGCACGACCTTCAACGACGTGGTACTCGCCGCGATCACGGGTGGCTACCGCACCCTGCTGCGCGAGCGCGGTGAGGACCCGGACCCGCAGGCCGTTCGCTCCCTTGTTCCCGTCTCGGTGCGCGCCCCCGGGGACGAGGGAGTGTGTGAGAACCGCATCTCCCTGCTGCTCGCCTCCTTACCCGTCCACCTGGCAGACCCGGCAGAGCGGCTCCGTGCGGTGCATGACCGCCTGGTCGCGCTGAAGGGGAGCGGGGAGGCACAGGCTGGACAAGCGCTCAGCACGCTGGCCAGGCACCAGCCCTTCCCGCCTGTCTCCTGGGGAATGCGGCTGGCCGCGCGCCTGCCGCAGCGCCAGATCGTCACCGTCACCACGAACGTCCCCGGGCCGCGCAAGCCGCTGTATCTGCTCGGCCGGCGGACACTGGAGATCCTCCCGTACGTCCCTATCGCCACCCGTCTGCGCACCGGCGTTTCGATCTTCACCTACTGCGATCAGGTGACCTTCGGCGTCACCGGCGACCGTGACAGCGCGCCCGAGGTCGGCCGGCTCGCCCGGCACATCGAGGACGAACTCCACCAGTTGTCCGCCGCCCACCTTCTCAAGGCGGCCGGCCCCGAAACGGCGCCGCAGCGCGTCAAGCCCGCGAAGCCGGCGAAGCCCGCCCGGCAACGCGAGACGGCCCGGCGGCCGACGGCCCCGCAACCGCATGTCGCCTGATCCCCGTGCCGAAGGAGGCACTCATGGGGGTACGAAGCGAGACGAGCGGCGAAACCGAGCCCGCGCAGCACGCTGACGCTGCCCACACCGCCGAGGAAGGTGAGCTTCGATCTTTTCATCACAGGCCGTGGATGCGGCGGCCGGTCACCTGCTGCGGGACGATGCGGAGGTACAGGTGGCGCTCGCCGCCCGCCCACGGCGTGACGCCGGAGTCCGCCACCTTGGCCACCTCGTCGTCCGGCATATGGTGGGCGGCGCCCTGGATGAGGACGCTCCAGCCGGCCCGCCGGACCTCGTCGATCCGGTCCACCTCGAACGCGATCTTGATGTCCACCCCTTCCAGGCCGGTGCGCAGGTCCTGGTCCATCGGGCCGCCGCGGGCGGTGCGGAAGACGACGGCGCCGTCGTGGTACTTGTAGTTGACGGGCAGCACCGTCGGCCCGTGCGAGCCGCTGAACGCGACCCGGCCGATCCCGCCCGGCGCGACCAGGCGCAGGCACTCTTCGGTTTCGAGGACCTCCAGGACGGGTTCGTCCATCGCCGGGCCCTGGCCCGGAGGACGGTCGTGGCCCCCTCCCAGTAGATCCTCGGCGGTGGTCTCCAGCGCCTTGGCGAGCCTGGTCACCGTGCCCCGGTCGGGCGTGCCCAGGTGGGTCTCCAGATGATGGATGTATCCCGACGACATGTCGGCGCGGTCCGCGACCTGGTCGAGCGTGAGGCCGAGCCGGTCGCGGAGGTGGTGGATGCGACGTGCGAAGTCGCCGTTGCCGCCGGTCATGAGCGTTGTCCTCCAAGGAATCGTGGTGTCGGCGCCGCGCGGCAGGACGATGCCGTCGACGCGGGTACGTCCGTGGCCGGTCTCGATGGCGAGCGGGCGGCCACGGAAGCGGATCGTCAAGGACAGCGACCCGAGCCGCTCGGGCAGGAGCGGGTCGAGGCGCAGGCCGTCAGGCCGCGGCTCCAGGCCCAGGTAGCAGCGCTGCAGCATGTCGAGCGTGCCGGCCATGGCGCCCAGGTGGATGCCCTCGGCGGTGGTGCCGCCCTGGACGTCGTGGACGTCGCTGAGCAGCGCCTCGCAGAAGAACTGCCAGGAGCGGGCCCGGTCGGAGCGGGCCAGGACCCAGGCGTGCACGACGGCGCTGAGCGTGGAGCCGTGGCTGGTGCGGTCCAGGTAGTAGGAGATCGTACGGGGGATCAGTTCGGCGTCGGCGGCGTAGCCGAGCCGGTGCAGGATGTCCGTCAGTTCGCCGGCGGTCAGCAGGTAGAACAGCATCAGCGTGTCGGCCTGTTTGGAGGCCTTGTAGCGGTTGACGTCGTCGCCGTCCGCCTCCAGCGCCCGATCCAGGCGGCGCACGCCCCGGTAGCGGCCCCAGTCGAGTTCTTCGAGGCCGGCGTAGCCGGTGAACTGGCTGATGACGCCGTCGTGGAAGTCGACCCGCATGCGCCGGGTGATGTCCGTCCAGCGGGCCGCCTCCTGAGGGCCGGCCACGCCGAGTTCGAGGGCGCGGGAGAGCAGCCACACGGTCATGACGTTGGTGTAGGCGTTGTTGTCCAGGCCGGGGGCCGATGCGCCGGGGTAGGCGGTGTGGTATTCGTCCGGGCCCATGACGCCGCGGATCTCGTACCGGCCGGAGCGCGGGTCGAGCACGGTCAGTGAGGCGAAGAAGCGGGCGATGTCGGTGAGCAACTCGGCGCACCACGGCGGCATGGAGCCGGTGACCAGGTGGTACTGCCACACGTTGTAGGCGATGGCCAGCCCGGCGTGGCGCTGCAGGTGGGAGACGTCCGGCAGCCAGCGGCCCGACTCCGGGTTGAGGTGGAACGTCTGGGTCTCCTCGCGGCCGTCGCTGCCGCTCTGCCAGGGGAACATCGCCCCGTCGAACCCGGCCTCGCGCGCCGCCGTCCGCGCCTCCGGCAGGCGCCGCCAGCGGTAGCGCAGCGAGCCGAGCGAGATCTCGGGGAAGCGCAGGTTCAGCCAGGGCAGCACGAACAGCTCGTCCCAGAACACGTGACCTCGGTACGCCTCGCCGTGCAGGCCGCGGGCGGGCACGCCGGCGTCCAGGTCGGCGGTGTGCGGGCTGAGTGTCTGCAGCAGGTGGAAGACGTGCAGGTGCACGATCCGCGACAGTTCGGGCCCGTCCACGTCCAGCCGGGCCCGCTCCCACAGGCGCTCCCACACCGCCTCGTGCGCGGCCAGCAGCTCGTCGAAGCCGGGCGCCGCCTGGAGGCGCCGCCGGGCGGTCGTGAGTGGGTCGTGGATGGCCGGATCGCGGGACGTCACCAGCGCGACGATCTTCGAGACCGTCGCCGGCTCGCCCGCGGCCAGCTCCAGCACCAGATCGGTGTGGATCCGGTCGGGCTCGGCCGACACCGAGCCGGGGACCGGGGCGGTCACGCGCGCCGCCAGCGCCACCGTGATGCGGGACGAACGGGTCTCCGCCGTCAGCCAGGTCAGCTCGTCACCCGCGCCCGCGCCCGCGTCGGCGTCGGTGCCGGCGTCGGTGCCGGTGCCGGTCGCGGTGCCGGTGGTGTGGCTGGTCAGGTGGTCGCCGCGCAGGTCGCGGTAGCGGGCGACGCCGTGGTTGCTCACCCGTCCGTCCAGTCCGGCCCGGACGCGGAGCGGGCCGGACCAGTTCTCGGCGGTGAACGTGGTCTCCAGCGCGGCCAGCGCCGGATCGGCCATGGACACCAGGCGGCGCTGGCGGACGAGGGTGACGCGGCCGGCGTCGTCACGCCAGCGCAGCGTGCGCAGCAGCAGGCCGCGCCGCAGGTCGAGCTCCTGCCGGTAGTCCGGCAGGTCGGCCGTGTCCGGGCGGAACCAGTCAGAACCCGGCGTGGCGAAGGTCAGCGGCAGCCAGTCGGGCAGGTTGACCAGGTCCTCATTCTCGACCGTCCGGCCCGCCACCCGCGAGGCGAGCCGGTCGTAGCAGCCCGCCCGATACGTGCCCGGCGTGCGGGCCAGGCCGTCGGGCGTGGCGCCGCGCGTGGCCCAGCGGCCGTTCCCCAGCGTGCACAGCGCCTCGCGCAGGCCCTCCGAGGCGGGATCGTACCCCTCGTAGACGAGCGTCCAGGCGTTCACCGCGAACCCACAGGGACGCGTCCGGTCACGTCCAGGTCGGCCAGGTCCGGCACCACGACGTCGGCTCCCGCGCGACGCAGCTCCGTCGCCTGCGACCCGCTCCGATCGACTCCGACCACCAGCCCGAACCCGCCCCCGCGCCCGGCCGCCACGCCGGGCAGCGCGTCCTCCACGATCGCCGCCTCGGACGGGGGCACCTCCAGACGCCGCGCGGCTTCGAGGAAGAGGGCCGGGTCGGGCTTGCCCGGCAGGCCGAGCCGGGCCGAGTCGTCGCCGTCGACCACCACGTCGAACAGGTGGATCAGGCCCGCGGAGCCGACGACCAGGCGGCAGTGGCGGCTGGCCGACACCACCGCGGTCCGGCAGCCGCGCCGCCGCAGCTCGTGCACCAGGGCGACGGTCGAGGGGAAGGCGGCCACGCCGTCCTCGGTGACCTGCCGGACGAACAGCGCGTCCTTGGCCATGCTCAGCCCGTGCACGGTGGGCGCGCCCGGCTCGTCGCCGGGACCGCCCTCGGGCACCGTGATGCCACGCGAGGCCAGGAAGGTGCGGATCCCGTCGAGCCGCGGCCGGCCGTCCACATGGCGCAGGTAGTCCGCACGGATGTCGAACGGGGCGGAACGGCCGCGCAGGAAACGGTCGAACACGTGCTTCCACGCGGCGGCGTGCACCCGGGCCGTGTCGGTGACGACGCCATCGGTGTCGAAGATCACGGCCCGCAGCCTGGTCAGGTCGAGAGCGGCCATGTCGGTGACGCTACCCAGCGCAGCCGACCGCAGACAGGGCCTTTCGACCTTCGCCCGGCCGACCTCCGGCCCTGCGCGGCTCGCCGCGCACCCGACGGGCTCACCCGGCGCGCTCACTCTGCGCGCTCACACGGTGGGCCGAAGGTCCTCTCCAGCGAGGACGCTCGACTCTGCCGGGCCCGCCGATGCCGCCGGACGATGAGGGCATGAGAATCGGTATCAATGGTTTCGGCAGGATCGGCCGGGCCGTCCTGCGCCGTACGCTCCAAGCCGGCTCTGAAAGCGGCCTGGAGATCGTCGCCGTCAACGACATCACCGACGCGGCCGCGCTGGCCCACCTGCTCAGGTACGACTCCACGTACGGGCCGCTGGACGTGCCCGTCACCGCCTCCCCGGGCGCGCTGGAGGTCGGCGGCAGGACCATCGCCGTCACCGCGCACCGCGACCCCGCCGAGATCGACTGGGCGGGCCACGGCGTGGAACTGGTCATCGACGCCACCGGCCGCTTCCGTACGCGGGAGGCACTGGCCGCGCACCTGAAGGCCGGCGCGCGCCGGGTGCTGCTGTCGGCCCCGGGCAAGGGACTGGACGCCACGATCGTGCCCGGCGTCAACGACGCCGCCTACGACCCGGACCGGCACGAGATCGTCTCCCTGGCCTCCTGCACCACGAACTGCGTGGCCCCGATGGTCAAGGTGCTGCACGAGCGGTTCGGCCTGGTACGCGGCTTCATGACGACCATCCACGCCTACACCGGCGACCAGATGCTGCTGGACGCCCCGCACAAGGACCCGCGCCGGGCCCGTTCGGCCGCCGTCAACATCGTGCCCACCACGACCGGCGCCGCCCGCATGGTCGGCCAGGTCCTGCCCGAGCTGGACGGCCGCCTGGACGGCGTCGCCATCCGGGTGCCGGTGGAGGACGGCTCGATCACCGATCTGTCCGCCCAGCTCGGCCGTCCCGCCACCGTCGAGGAAGTCAACGACGCCTTCGCCGCGGCCGCCGCGAGCGGGCTGCGCGGCGTCCTGCGTTACAGCACCGACCCGCTGGTCTCGCGCGACATCATCGGAAACCCGGCCTCGTGCGTGTTCGACTCCGCGCTCACCCAGGCTAGCGGCGACCTGGTCAAGGTCTTCGGCTGGTACGACAACGAGTGGGGCTACGCCAACCGGCTGGCCGAGATGGCCCGGCGGATGGTGTGACCAGCCGCGACCTGCCGTGAAGAGCACGTGCGAAGGAGAAGAAATGATCACCGTGGGTGTGGACGGCTCCGTGCCCTCGCGGGCCGCCGTCGAGTGGGCCGCGGACGACGCCCTGCGGATGCGGGAGCCGCTGCGGGTGGTGCACGCCGTGGACCGCTCCTGGTACCAGGTCGGCAAGTTCCCCATCGAGGAAATGCCCGACACACTGCTGCGGAACGGGCGCCAGGTGCTGCGCGAGGCGCGGGAACTCGCCCACGACCGCCAGCCGGGCGTGGAGGTCACCACGCTCGACGTCGAGGGCGTCCCGGCCGTGGTCCTGGAGGACCAGGCGAAGGACGCCACCGAGGTCGTCGTCGGCAGCCGCGGGCTCGGTGGCTTCGCCGGCACGCTGCTGGGCTCGGTCAGCACGCACGTCGCCGGGCACGTCCGCTGCCCCGTCGTCGTGGTGCGCGGCGAGCGCCGGCCCGCGCCGTACGGGGAGATCGCGGTGGGCGTGGACGACTCACCGGAGTGCGAGCCCGCGCTGGCCTACGCCTTCGAACAGGCGAAGCTACGCGGCAGCACGCTGCGGGTGGTGCACGCCTGGCAGCTTCCGGTGCACGCGTACGCCCCGGGGATCACGTACGACCTGGACGAGATCCGCGCGGCGCGGCATCAGGTCGTCCGCGACCGGGTGGCGATCTTCGCGCAGGACTACCCGCAGGTGACGGTCGTCGAGGACGTCCCCCAGGCGCACCCGGTGCAGGCCCTGACCGAGGCGTCCGAGCGGGCGGACCTGGTGGTGGTGGGCTCGCACGGGCGCGGCACGCTGGGCTCGGCCCTGCTGGGCTCGGTCAGCCGCGGCACGCTGCACCACGCCGCCTGCCCGGTCGCGGTGGTGCGCGCCTAGGACGGCCGTGGGGCACGCGCCGCGGGGCACACGCCGCGGGGCACAGGCCGCGGGGCACACAAGGGCACGTCCTTCCGAGCACGCCACCGTTCACCGGGCCTGTCGCGGCCGGACCACGGCGACCGGACATTCGGCGTGGTGCAGCAGGCCGCGACCGACCGACCCGAGCACGGCGGAGGCGAACCCGCCCAACCCGCGCGATCCCACCACGACCAGGTCGGCCGAGGCGGAGGCGTCGGCGAGGGCGGGAACCGGATGTTCGGCGACCTGCCGGCCGGTGATCTCGACGTCGGGGTGCTGCTCGCGCCAGGCCGCGACCCGCTCCCGCGCGGCGTGACACTCCTCCTCGAAGGCCTCCGCGAGCAGGCCGGCGATCTCGACTCCGTACGCGGAGACGAGCGGCTGCTGCCAGGCGTGCAGGGCGACGATCCGCGCCCGGCGGGCACGGGCCTGCTCGACGGCGTAGAGCATCGCTTCCCGCGCGGTGTCGGAGCCGTCGTCGCCGACCACGATCTGATCGTGCCTGGTGGCGGCGGGGGAGCGGACGACGACGACCGGGCCTTGGGCGTGTCCCGCGACCCCCATGGTCACCGAGCCGAGCAGCAGCCCGGCGAACCCGCCCACGCCCCGGCTCCCGAGCACCGTCGAGTCGGCGGACGCCGACCGGGCGATCAGGGTGTCCACGATGTTGCCCCCGGTCAACTCCGTCTCCACCGCGATGCCGGCGTCGATCGCCCGGGCCCGGCCGGCGGCCGCCTCCAGCACGCCGGCGCAATACTTCCTGCCGTCGAGGTCGTCCCGCCACTGCTCGCACACATGCAGGATCTTCAGGGGCAGCCCTCTGTCCCTGGCATCGGCGGCGGCCCACTCCACTGCCGCGTGGGACGGATCCGAGCCGTCCACCCCCACCACGATCGGTCCGGCCATCGCGGCCCACCTCCCCTTGCTTGCTGCACTCATATCTGTGCAGGTCGAGGTCTGATCGATCGTGGCGGCGGCTTTGCGTTCGGCAAAGGTTCGCGGCATGCGCCGATCAGGCGCCGCCCCACACGGGCAGATCGGCGAGGCCGGATTTCCTCCCGGCGGTGCTCGTCATGACGTTCTCCTGACGTGCCGCACCCGGACGATGCCGGGCACCGTGCGGGTGAGCACGTCGGCGACGCGGCCCGCGTGCTCGTCGGGCGGGCCGCTCAGCTCGGCCACGCCGTCGTGGACGGCGACGTCCCAGCCGGGCCCGGCGGGGTAGTGCTCGCGCAGCACGTCCACGACCGCCTGACGCAGGTCCTCGTCGGGACGGGCGAGCATGGCCAGCAGGTCGCGGCGGCTGAGCATGCCGACGATCTCGTGGCCGCGCAGCACGGGCAGGCTCTTGACCCGCTTGCCCACCATGAGGTCGATGGCGGCGGTGACGTCCGTGGTCTCGGTGACCGTGGTGACGCCGCGGGTCATCACCTCCAGGACCCGCCGGGGCGGCGGCGCCTCGGCCACCGGCACGGGGCGTACGGTGGCGCGGGGATCGGGCTCGAACTCACCGCGCAGCAGGTCCAGCTCGCTGACGACGCCGGCGAGGCGGCCGGAGCCGTCCACGACGGGAGCCGCGGTGATGTTGTGGCCGTGCAGGACCCGCACCGCCCGCCGCACCGGGTCGGTGTCGCGGACGGTGATGGCCGGGCTGGTCATGACTTCGCGTACGAGCATGGTGATCGGGCTTCCTGAGTGCTGTCGTCGGTCTTCATGGTCGGTGGCGGGGCCGTCAGCGCAGGCGGCGCAGCAGCGGTGACGGCGGCGGCTGGCAAGGGAGGACCCTGATGCGGGCGTCCACCGCGAGCGCGCCGTCCGGGGAGACGATGACGGGGTTGAGGTCCAGCTCGGCCACCTGCGGCAGGTCGTCGAGCAGTTGCCCGACGCGGACGAGCTGGTTCTGGAGGGCCTCGGCGTCCACGGCGGGTGCGCCGCGGTAGCCGTGCAGCAGCGGCGCGCACCGCAGTTCGGCGAGCATCGCGGCCGGGTCGGCGATCGGCGGGACCCGGAAGGCGCGGTCGGCCAGGAGGTCGGCCAGCACGCCGCCCATGCCGACCATGACCAGCGGCCCGAAGGCCGGGTAGTTGACGCCGCCGACGATGATCTCGACGCCGCCGGGCGCCATGCGCTGGACGAGGGCGCCGGTCATCTCCGCGCCGATGCGGGCGGACATGTCGTGATAAGCCTGGCGTACCTCATCGATGGTCTGCAGGCCGAGCCGGACGCCGCCGACCTCGCTCTTGTGCACGGGACCGACGGCCTTGAGCACGGCCGGCAGCCCGACGCGCGCGGCCGCCTCGGCGGCGGCCTCGGCGCTGTGCGCCTCGACCGACTCGGTCACGTTCACGCCGTAGCAGCGCAGCAGCCGGACGGCCGTCTCGGGGGAGAGCCAGCCGCCGTCCGGCTGCTCCCTCAGCGCGGCCTGGACGACCTGCCGCGCCGCCTCGGCATCCGCCTTTACGGAGACGGCCGCCGGCCGGGCCGCCGAGCGCCGCCACGCGGCGTACCGTACGGCGTGCGCGAGGGCCTGGACGGCCTGCTCGGGGAAGGCATAGCTGGGGACGCGCCCGTCGATCAGCCCGTCATGCCCGGCGACGCAGGCCAGCACCGGCTTGGGCGCCCCCTTCGCCGCCTCCGCGATGGCCCGGCGGGTCTCCTCCAGCCCGGAGCCGAACGGCGGCGTGTAGACGACGAGCACCGCGTCCACCTCGGACGAGACGGCGAGTGCCCGTACGGCGGCGCCGATCTCGGCGGCGGTGGCGTCCGCGGACAGATCGACCGGGTTGCCCAGCGCGGCGGCGGCGCGGGCCTCCAGCAGGCCGGGCGGCAGCTCGGGAACGGTCAGGCCGTGGCTCTCGCAGGCGTCGGCGGCCATCGCCTGCGGCCCGCCCGAGTTACCGACGACGGCGACTCGCGAGCCCTCGGGCAGCGGCTGGGCGGCCAGGAGCTTGGCGGTGTCGATGAGCTCGTGCACGCTGTCGAGCCGGATGACCCCGGCCGCGCGGGTGAGCGCGTCCACCGCCACGTCCGGGGTGGCCGCGGCGGCGGTGTGGGAGCGCACGGCCCGGCCGCCGGCGTCACCGCGGCCGCTCTTGACCAGCAGGACCGGCTTGCCCGCGGCCACCCGGCGGGCGATCCTGGCGAATTTCCGCGGATTGCCGAACGACTCCAGATACAGGGCGATCACGTCGGTGCCAGGGTCGTCCTCCCAGTATTCGAGCAGGTCGTTGCCGCTGACGTCGGCCTTGTTGCCGACCGAGACGAACGAGGAGACCTCCAGCCGGTCCAGCAGCGCGGCGGCCACGGCGCCCGACTGCGACATCAGCGCCACCCGGCCCTGGACGGGTCGGTGCGGCAGGAAGCTGGCGTTCAGCCGGGCCCCGGTGTTGACCACGCCCAGGCAGTTCGGGCCGATGAGCCGCATCCCGGCCGTACGGCAGATCTTCAGCAGCTCCGCCTCCGTGTCGCGCCGCCCGGTCTCGGCGAACCCCGACGTCAGGACCACGAGCCCGGCCACGCCCGCGTCGGCGCAGTCGCGGGCCACGTCCAGCACGTGCCGGGCGGGCACCGCCACGACGGCCAGGTCCACCCCGCCGGGCACCTTGTCGTGGCAGGGCAGGCCGGCCACCTCGGCCGCGTTGGGGTTGACCGGGTGGATCGGCCCGGGGAAGCCCCCGTCGATCAGGTTGCGCAGCACCTGGTGCCCGACGGCGCGTTCGTCGCGGGAGGCGCCGATGACCGCCACCGAGCGCGGGATGAGCACGCGGGCCAGGGAGGCCCGCCCGGCCTCGTGGTCGCGGGCCTCGATGACCTCCCGCAGCCTGGCCGTGGGCTCGGCGGAGATGCTGACGTGCAGCGCGCCGCCCTCGTTGCGCTGGGTGACGTCCAGGCCGAGATCGCGCAGCACCCGCAGCATCGGGCGGTTCTCGGCCAGCACGTCGGCCACCAGCTCACGCACCCCGTGTTCGGCCGCGTCCAGGGCGACGTGCTCCAGCAGCAGCGTGCCGAGCCCGTGGCCGTGCACGGCGTCGTCGATGAGGATGGCCAGGTCGGCGCGGCCGCCGTCGATCGGGATGTACTCGGCGACCGCGACCAGCCGCTCGCGCATGAGGGCGACGAGGGCGTGGCCGTGGTAGGCAGGGCTGGTGACGCGGTTCATGTAGGCGTGGGCGGTGCTCCGGCCGCCGGTGAAGAAACGCAGGTAGGCCGAGCGTTGCGACGAGCGGTCCACCAGCTCGTGCAGGGCGTCGCGGTCGTCGGGACGCAGCGGGCGGACATGGGCGATGCCGCCGTCGCGCAGCAGTACGTCGTATCCCTCAGGCATGGTGCGGCTCCCGTTCGTGGTCGGCGGCGGCGGGACCGGCGGGCCCCGCCCCCGCGCCGCCCGGCTTACTGTCTGGTCAGGACGACCTTGAGCGCCCCGGTCGCCATCGGGTCGGAGAACGTCCGGTAGGCCTCGTCCATCTGCTCCAGGCCGAAGCGGTGCGTGATGAACGCGGACGGGTCGAGCCGGCCGGCGGCGATCATGTCCAGGAGGACCGGCGTGGAGTGGGTGTCGACCAGGCCCGTGGTGATGGTCACGTTGCGGATCCACAGGTCTTCGAGGTGCAGCGTCGCGGGCGCCCCGTGCACGCCGACGTTCGCCACGTGCCCGCCGGGGCGTACCAGGCGGGTGCAGAGCTCGAAGGTCTCCGGGACGCCGACCGCCTCGATGGTGACGTCGGCCCCCAGGCCGCGGGTGAGCTCGGCGATGGCCGTGGCGGGATCGTCCCCCGAGCCGACCAGTACGTCCGCGCCCAGCCGCTTGGCGGCCTCCAGCCGGGCCGGCGCGGGGTCGACGGCGACGATGTGGCTCGGCGTGAACAACCGGGCCGTGGTGATGGCGGCCAGCCCGATCGGGCCCGCGCCCACGACCACGACGGTGTCGCCGGGCCGGACGCGGCCGTTCAGCACGCCGACCTCGTAGGCGGTGGGCAGGATGTCGGCCAGCATGAGGGCCGTCTCGTCCGCCACGGCGTCGGGCAGCGGGTGTGTGGAGGTGTCGGCGAACGGCACCCGTACGTACTCGGCCTGGGTGCCGTCGATGCGGTGACCGAGGATCCAGCCGCCGCCGCCCAGGCACTGGCCGTACATGCCGGTGCGGCAGTAGCGGCAGCGCCCGCAGGCGGTGATGCAGGACACGAGCACCCGGTCGCCCTCCTTGACCGTGCCGACCGCGCTGCCCGCGGCGGTCACCGTGCCGACCGCCTCGTGCCCGAGGATCCGGCCCGGCTCCACGGCCGGCACGTCCCCCTTGAGGATGTGCAGATCGGTGCCGCAGATCGTGACCGCGTCCACGCGGACGATCGCGTCCGTGGAGGCGGTGATCCGCGGGTCTGGAACGTCCTGCCAGGAGCGGTGGCCAGGTCCGTGATAGACGAGTGCCTTCATGGCGTCTCCTCCTCATTCTTCCGGTTCATACGCTCGTTCCCCGCGCGCCGGCCAGGCAGGGGCGAAAGTCCTCTTCCCCGGTGACCCATGACCTGTCTCGTCCCGGTCGCCGCCGCCGATGGTCCCGGCGTCACACTGGGTGGGAGGAAGGTGGTGTGGTCGTGGGCGCTGAGAGGCTGCGGCGCAAGCCGTACGAGAAGCGGCTCTTCCGCTTGCAGGCGGAACTGGTGAAGATGCAGGAGTGGGTGCGGGCGGAGGGCCGCCGCCTGGTGGTGGTCTTCGAGGGACGTGACGCGGCCGGCAAGGGCAGCACGATCAAACGGGTGACCGAATACCTCAACCCGCGCGTGACCAGGATCGTCGCCCTGCCCGCTCCCACCGAGCGGGAGCGGACGCAGTGGTATTTCCAGCGTTACGCCGAGCACCTGCCGGCCGCCGGGGAGATCGTGCTGTTCGACCGGAGCTGGTACAACCGGGCCGGGGTCGAGCGGGTGATGGGCTTCTGCACGCAGGAGGAGTACACCCGGTTCCTGCACCAGTGCCCGATCTTCGAGCGGCTGCTCGTGGAGGACGGGATCCTGCTGCGCAAATACTGGTTCTCGGTCAGCGACGCCGAGCAGGAACGCCGCTTCCGCGCCCGGCTGAACGACCCGATGCGGCGCTGGAAGCTGTCCACGATGGACCTGGAGTCGATCACCCGCTGGGAGGAGTACTCCCGCGCCAAGGACGAGATGATGATCCACACCCACATCCCCGAGGCGCCGTGGTACGAGGTGGAGAGCGAGGACAAGCGGCGGGCCAGGATCAACATGATCGCCCACCTGCTGTCCACGATCCCGTACCGGGAGGTGCGGCGCCCGCCGCTGGAGATCCCGCTACGGCCGGAGCCCACCGGCTACCGCCGGCCGCCGCGCGTGGTGACGCCGGTGCCCGACGTGACGGAGGATCCCTGACGGCGTGCCGCCTGGCCTGCACCGCCGCGGCACGCTCGCTCTCGTCGAGGGTCAGGTCGAGGTCGGTGAGTGCCCGCCGGAGCGCTGGGGCCCAGCGTTCCCGGAGCGCTCTGATCCGGATGGTCGTGGTGGCGGTCTCGGCCGTGACGGCGCGGAGCGCCTCTCGTGCCGCGGCGTGCTTGGCCGCCGCCTCGATCGCGGCGCGGCAGGCGAGCCTCGCGGGTGTGACCGCGGCGCTGAGAGGCAGCGCGTCAGGTGGGTCGGGGAAGAGGCAGCGCACGTGCTTCGGGAAGGCGGCGCCCATCACCTCGGCCCATTCCACGGTGATCTCCGCCGGTGGAGCGGGCGGGAGTGCGCGTTCGCCGGCCAGGGTGGCCGCTCTGAGGGTCCAGGTCTCGGCCTCTTTGAGGGCGGCGCTCCACTCTCGCCCGGTTCGCTCGTTGAGCAGCTTCAGGCGCCGCTGCTCCTGCCGCAGGATCCGGAGCTTGCGGTCGAGCAGGTCGATGCCGCGTTCGGCGGTGGCCAGGCGGTGGCGCAGCCACAGCCTGCCGGCCCGGCCGGGGGGCACGCGCAACTTCATCCGGCCTCCTCGTGGTGGGCGGCCAGGACGTCGGCGTCCAGCATGGACAGCTCTCGCCTCGGCAGGACGGACAGGACCCGCCAGGCCCGCTCGAACGTCTGCTCCAGCGTCCTCGTCTCGTTGCCGGGCTGGGCGAGCAGGTCTTCCGCGAAGGCGCGAGCGAGGTCGAGGTAGCGGCGGTCGGTGGCGCTGAGCGCGCCGGCGCCCACCAGCTCGGCCAGTTCCCCGGCCTGCCGGGCGCGGGCGAGCGCGGCGAGGGTCTGCGCGGCGAGGTCCATGTGCTCGGGCCTGGTACGGCCCGCGCCCACCCCGCCGCGCATCAGCCGGGAGAGCGAGGCCAGCGGGTCGATCGGCGGATAGACGGGGACGTCGGCGGACAGGACGATCTGGCCTTCGGTGATGTAGCCGGTCAGATCGGGGACCGGGTGAGTGATGTCCCCGGCCGGCATGGTCAGCACCGGCAGCAGCGTCAGCGAGCCCGGCCGTCCGCGTACCCGGCCGCAGCGCTCGTACAGGGAGGCCAGGTCGCTGTAGAGGTAGCCGGGGTAGGCGCGGCGGGCGGGGATCTCGCCGCGGGCGGCCGACACCTCGCGCAGCGCCTCGCAGTAGCCGGTCATGTCGGCCATCACGACCAGCACGTGCCGGCCCAGTTCGAAGGCCAGGTGCTCGGCCACGGTGAGCGCGATCCGGGGGGTCAGCACCCGCTCGACGACCGGGTCGTCGGCGAGGTTGAGCAGCAGGACGAGCTCGCCGGCCGCCGAGCGCAGCTCCAGCGCGTCCCGCACCGAGGCGGCGTCGGCGTGGGTCAGCCCCATCGCCGCGAACACGACGCTGAACGGCTCGCCGCCGGCGTGGGATTGGGCGGCGATCTGCGCCGCCAGCTCCAGGTGCGGCAGGCCCGGCGCCGAGAACAGCGCGATCTTCTGGCCGCGCACGAGTGTGGTCAGCAGGTCGATGGCCGACACCCCGGTGAGCACGGGTTCGGCGGGCGGCACCCGCCAGGTGGGGTTGAGCGGGAATCCGCCCGCGGGAGCGGTGGTGGTGCCGAAGACGGGCGGGCCGCCGTCCAGCGGCGCACCACGGCCGTCGCAGACCCGGCCCAGCCAGCCAGGCCCGACCGGCACGCGCAGGGGCGAGCCGGCGAAGGCGACCCGCGTACCGTCCCTGGACATGCCGGAGGTGCCTTCGAGCACCTGGACCAGCGCGAGATCGCGATCGACCTCCAGCACCAGGCCGTGCCGGGTCTCGCCGGAGGACAGCCGGATCGTCGCGGACTCGTCCCAGCCCACTCCGGTGACGCCGCTGACCATGGCCAGCGGGCCGCGCAGCTCGCTGAGCGCGGTGTATTCGAGCTCGATCATGGCCGCTCCTTGGCACGCAGGACGTCGGAGAAGTCGCGGGTCTCGATCTCGCCGGCGGGGGTGCCGCGCTCGGCCAGCCGGAGGCAGTCGTCGACGGTGTCGAGGATCAGCGCGGCCAGGCGGGCGGTGCGCTCGGGGGCGCAGTAGGCGTCGGACGGGCTGAGCGCGCTCTGCTGGAGCAGGCCCTCGCGCAGCAGCCGTCCGGCCAGTAGCACGACGCGTTCGCGGGCCGGGAAGGTGGCGGTGCCGACCAGCTCGGCCAGCGCCGAGAGCCGGTCGGCGTCGGCGAGCAGGCCGGCCACCCGGGTGCGCGCCGTCACCCAGTCCCGCCTGCCGTCGCGGGCGTGCCAGCCGGCCAGGGCGGCGCCGTCCCGGGAGAACGAGCCGCTCCACGACACCGCCGGATAGTGACGGGAGTAGGCCAGGTCGCGATCAAGGCTCCACACCGCGCGCACGAAGCGCTGGGTGTGCGTCGTGACCGGCTCGGTCAAGTCGCCGCCCGGCGGGGAGACCGCGCCGATGATCGTCACGGAGCCGGGCTTGCCGCCGAGCGTGGTGACCGGGCCCGCCCGCTCGTAGAAGGCGGCGATCGCCGAGGCCAGATCGGCCGGGTAGCCCTCCTCCGCCGGCAGCGCCCCGTCGCGGGAGGCGAACTCGCGGCGCGCCTCGGCCCAGCGGGAGGTCGAGTCGGCGATCACGACGGCGTCGTAGCCCATGTCGCGGAAGTGCTCGGCCACGGTCACGCCGGTGTAGACGCTCGCCTCGCGGGCCATCATCGGCATGTTCGAGGTGTTGGCGATCACGACGGTCCGGTCCAGCAGCCGTCCACCGGTGCGCGGGTCGGCCAGCTCGCGCAGCTCGGCCAGCACGTCGGCCATCTCGTTGCCGCGCTCACCGCAGCCGATGTAGACGACCACGTCGGCGTCGCACCACTTGGCGATCTGCTGCAGCAGCACCGTCTTGCCGGTGCCGAATCCGCCCGGCACGGCGACGGTGCCGCCCCGCCGCACCGGCAGCAGCAGGTCGATGACGCGCTGCCCGGTGATCAGCGGAACCTGGTCGTCCAGCCTGGCCCGGTACGGCAGCGCGCGGCGGACCGGCCAGAGCCACTGCACGGTGACCTCCCGCCCGCCCACGCTCGCCACGGGCGCGTCCGCGGCACAGCTTCCTTCGGGGCGGATGTCCGTGACCGTGCCGCCGGGCGACAGGACGAGATAGGGCAGAGCGCCGTCCGCTCTGTCGTTCACCATGCCGATCGGCGTGCCCGGCGCGACGGGAGTGCCCGCCCGCACGAGCGGCCGGAACGGCCACACCCTGTCCTCGGACGTCCGCAGGGCCGACGGCTCCAGCCACATGCCCGTCCCGTCGAGCGGGCGCAGCAGGCCGTCGAAGATGCCGCCCAGCAGGTGCGGGCCCAGCCTGGCCGACAACGGGGTGCCCAGGGACGCGACGCGGGCGCCGGGTTCGAGACCGCCGGTGTACTCGTACGCCTGAACGGTCGCGTGATCGCCGGTCAGCGCCACGACCTCTCCGGGAATGCCGCCGGCGGTCACGAGTTCGAACATGGCGGCCCCGTCGAGCCCGTCCACCTCGATGAGCGGCCCATTGACCCGTGTCACTCGTGCCACAGCCGTTCCACCTCCGCTCCCAGTTCGTCGATCGCCCGGGCGGCCAGGGCCGGCAGGCCGGCGTCGACGCGGCGGCCCGGTGCCTGCCCGACGATCCCGCCGTCGGGGTGCTCGGTCACCGTCGCGCCCGCGCCGAGCCGGTCGCGTACCAGGTCGCGCAGCCGGTGCAGCAGTGCCCGGTCGCCGCGCAGGTCGCGTACGGCCGAGCCGGCCCGCGATCGGAGCTCCTCCAGCGCGTCCCGCCGGGCGGAGAGGACCAGCCGGCGCGCCTCGCGTCGCCCTTCGACGCGATCCGCC
>NZ_BAAAMU010000140.1:0-27368 GCF_039529435.1 Nonomuraea maheshkhaliensis | reverse complement strand
GGCTGCGCGACGGCATCGACGCCGCCGCGCAGCCGGCCGGGGTCGGCCCCGGCCGCGCGCAGCAGGGCCTTGACCGCGTCGTCGTCGATCAGCGCGTCGAGGAGGTCGATCACGTCCAGGTCGGGCGCGCCGCGCTGCCCGGCCGCCTCCAGCGCCCGGCTCAGCGCCTCCCTGGCGGAGGCGCTGAGGAGCCTGCCCACGTCCACGCGCTGGACGCCGGGCCGCGACGGCGGCCAGCTCTCCATGCCGCCGAAGACCCGGCCCGTCAGCTCCTCGAAGCCTCGGAACGGGTCCCCTCCGAAGAATGACCTGTACGACATCGCATATCCCCTCGCGCTCAGGGGACATCTAGCCGCACATGCCGCACTTCATAGTCAGGACTCGGCAAAGCATCCCAGTCCCGGGCTGCGGCTCACAGGCGGCGTCTCACAGGCGGCGTCTCACGGGCGGCGGCGCAGCCCCGCGTCGCTCAGCTCGGGCGGTTGCCAGCCGGCGTCGGCCGGGTTGAGCGTGACGCCGGGCGGGACGATCTCGTCGATCCGGTCGAGCACGTCGTCGCTCAGCCGCACGTCGGCGGCGGTGAGCTGGCTCTCCAGGTGCTCCATGGTGCGCGGCCCGATGATGGCCGAGGTCACCGCCCGGTGCCTGATCGTGAACGCCAGCGCCAGCTCGATCAGCGTGAGGCCGGCCTCCTCGGCCAGCACGGCCAGCCGCTCGGCCGCCTCCAGCTTGCGCTGGTTGTCCTCGATCGTCATGTCGTAGCGCTGCGGCAGCCGGTCGGAGCGGCGCGTCTCGGGCAGGTCGGCGCCCTTGCGGTAGCGGCCGCTGAGCCAGCCGCCGGCCAGCGGGCTCCACACGATGGCGCCCATGCCGTACCTCTCGATCGTGGGCAGCACGTCGGCCTCGATGCCGCGCACGAGCATCGAGTACGGCGGCTGCTCGCACACGAACCGCTCCAGCGAGCGCCGCCGCGCGGCCCACTGCGCCTCGACGATGCGGTGGGCGGGGAAGGTGGAGCTGCCGATGTAGCGGACCTTGCCCTGCCGCACGAGGTCGGTGAGCGCGCCGAGCGTCTCTTCGACGTCGGTGTCGGGGTCGAAGCGGTGGATCTGGTAGAGGTCGATCCAGTCGGTGCCGAGGCGGCGCAGGCTGTTCTCGACGGCCTGGAAGATCCAGCGGCGGGAGTTGCCCCGCTCGTTGGGGCCCTCGCCCATGACGCCGTGGCACTTGGTGGCCAGCACCACCTGGTCGCGCTTGCCGGATTTGGCCAGCGCCCGCCCGACGTACTCCTCCGACTGCCCTTGCGAGTAGACGTCGGCGGTGTCGATGAAGTTGACGCCCGCGTCGAGCGCCCTGTCGATGATCCGGGCGGACTCCCCGGGGTCGGACTCGCCCCACCAGCCGAACATCATCGCGCCCAGGCAGAGCGGACTGACCTTGAGACCTGTACGTCCGAGTACGCGATATTCTGTCACGGTCCTACTCTCCCGCAGCGAGCTCGTCGATGGGCGTGTCACCGGACACCAGTTCCAGCGTCCGCCGCACGCTGCCCGGATCGCGCAGCAGCGCCACGATGACGGCGGCCACGTCGTCGCGCGGCACCGCGCCCGGCGGCACCTCGGGGGCCAGCAGCACCCGGCCGGTGCCCGGATCGTCGGTGAGGCGGCCGGGGCGCAGGATCGTCCAGTCGAGGTCGCGGGCCCGCAGGTCCTCCTCGGCCTCGGTCTTGGCCTTGATGTAGGCGGCCCACACCTCGTCCCGGCCGGGCGCGAGCGGCTTGCCCGCGCCGATGCTGGAAACCTGGACGAAGCGCCGCACGCCCGTCCGCTCGGCCGCGTCGGCCAGCAGCACGGACGCGCCCCGATCGACGGTGTCCTTGCGCGGCGCGCCGCTGCCCGGCCCCGCGCCGGCCGCGAACACCACGGCCGAGGCGCCCTCGACGACGCGGGCGACCTCCTCGACGCCGGCTTGCTCCAGGTCGCACACCACGGCCCGCGCCCCGGTGGCCTCGACGTCGGCGACGTGCGCCGGATTGCGGACGAGCCCGGTGGCCTCGGCTCCGAGCAGGGCGGCCAGCCGGAGCCCGATCTGCCCGTGGCCACCCGCGATGATGATCCCCATAATCGTCATGGTGTCATGGACCCATGCGCGACTTCCCGCAGGCACCCACGCCCGCGTTCCTGTTCGACCTGGACGGCACCCTGATCGACAGCGTCTACCAGCACGTGGTGGCCTGGCGTCAGGCGCTGTCGGGGCTGGGCATCGACCTGTCGGTGTGGCGGATCCACCGGCGCATCGGCATGAGCGGCGGGCTGTTCGTCAGCGCGCTGCTGCGGGAGACCGGGCTCAAGCTGACGCGGGAGCAGATCGAGGAGCTGCAGACCACCCACGCCGAGGCGTACGAGCAGCAGGCCGCCTCGGTCAGGCCGCTGCCCGGCGCGCCGGAGCTGCTGGCCGAGCTGACCTCGCGCGGCGTGCCCTGGGCCATCGCGACCAGCGGCTACGCCCGCACGGCCCGGCTGGCCCTGGGCATGCTGGGGCTGCCGGACGACACGCCCATGGTCACCCGCGACATGGTGCGCCGCGCCAAGCCCGACCCCGACCTGTTCCTGGCCGGGGCGGCGCTGGCCAAGGTCGATCCCGCGCACGCCATGGTGGTCGGTGACAGCGTCTGGGACCTGCTCGCCGCCCGCCGGGCCGGCGCGCTGGGCATCGGCCTGCTGTCGGGCGGGTATGGCAGGGACGAACTGGAGCGCGCGGGGGCGTTCCTGGTCTACGCCGATCCGGCCGAGATGCTGGACCGCCTCGACGAACTCGGCGTGCGGCAGAGTGACTGACGGTGACGGCGGAGCGGGAATATCCCTCCGAACCACCGAGCTGGATCATGCGTATTCCCCACAGAGGAGCTGAGATGGACTTGGCAGACATCGGCGTCACCGGCCTGGCGACCATGGGGCGCAACCTGGCCCGCAACCTGGCCAGGCACGGTTACACCGTGGCCGTGCACAACCGTTCGCACAGCCGCACGCAGCAGCTGGTGAAGGAGTTCGGCGAGGAGGGCGCGTTCGTGCCGTCGGAGGACCTCGCCGCCTTCGTGGCCTCGCTGAAGCGGCCGCGCCGGGCGATCATCATGGTCAAGGCGGGGGCGGGCACCGACGCGGTGATCGACCAGCTCGCCGACCTGATGGAGCCGGGCGACATGATCGTCGACGGCGGCAACGCGCACTTCGAGGACACCCGGCGGCGCGAGGCCGCCCTGCGCGAGCGCGGCCTGCACTTCGTCGGCACCGGCATCTCCGGCGGCGAGGAGGGGGCGCTCAACGGCCCCAGCATCATGCCGGGCGGGTCGAAGGAGTCGTGGGAGGCGCTCGGCCCGATCCTCCAGGACATCGCGGCCAAGGTGGACGGCGTGCCGTGTTCGGTGCACGTGGGCCCCGACGGCGCCGGCCATTTCGTGAAGATGGTGCACAACGGCATCGAATACTCCGACATGCAGCTCATCGCCGAGTCCTACGACCTGCTCCGCCAGGCGCTCGGGGTGACGCCGGCCGAGCTGGCCGAGGTGTTCAGGGAGTGGAACAGGGGCGAGCTCGACTCCTACCTGATCGAGATCACCGCCGAGGTGCTCGACCAGGTCGACGCCGAGACGGGCAAGCCGTTCGTGGACATCGTGGTCGACCAGGCCGAGCAGAAGGGCACCGGCCGCTGGACCGTGCAGAGCGCGCTCGACCTGGGCGTGCCCGTGACGGGCATCGCGGAGGCGACGTTCGCCCGCGCCCTGTCCGGCCACCCCGAGCAGCGGGCCGCGGCCCGGTCGCTGCGCGGGCCCGACGAGTCCGGGGTCGGCGGGCGCGAGCTGATCGAGGACGTACGCCAGGCGCTCTACGCCTCCAAGATCGTCGCCTACGCCCAGGGCTTCGACCAGATGGCCGCCGCCTCGAAGGAGTACGGCTGGGACCTCGACCTGGGTGCGATGGCCACGATCTGGCGGGGCGGCTGCATCATCAGGGCCAAGTTCCTCGACCGGATCAGGGCCGCGTACGACGCCGACCCGCAGCTGCCCACGCTGCTGGCCGACCCGACGTTCGCCGGCGCGCTCGACGCCGCGCAGGAGTCGTGGCGGCGCGTGGTGACCACGGCGGTCCAGATCGGCGTGCCCACGCCCGGCTTCTCCTCGGCCCTGGCCTACTTCGACGGGCTGCGCCGCGACCGCCTCCCGGCGGCACTGGTGCAGGGACTGCGCGACTTCTTCGGCGCGCACACCTACCACCGGGTGGACAAGGAGGGCACCTTCCACACCGACTGGTCCGGCGACCGCCAGGAGCGGCCGGCGTAGCCCTCCCACTTTTCCGCGCGGCCGGCGCGGGCCCTCCGACGCGCCGGCGGCGACCGGAGGAGCCCAGGCGCCCGTCCGGCTATCCGTTCGTCGCCACGGAGTTGGCGACGGCGGTCACCACGCAGAAGCCGAGCGGCCCGGCGGTGTCGTGCATGGTCACCTGGCCGGCCGCGACACCGCCGGTGCTCACGTGGCCCGTGCTCTCCACCCCGATGAGCTCGCCCTCGGGAAGCCTGGCCAGGGTCATCGTGTAGTCGGCGTTGATGAAGCGCAGCCCGTCGGCCTGGACGTTGCTGAGCGGGCTGGCGAAGTCGGCGGCCAGCGCGGCCCGGACGAACGGGGTCAGCGGCTCGTCGTCCACCAGCGGGTACCGCTCCCGCATCCACACCCGTCCCGGCCCGGGGGCGCCCCACTCGGTCAGCCGCCACAGGTCGAACGGCGGCTTCCAGAACTCGCCCTCGGCCTCGGCCGGCGGCTGCGCGGGCGGCGGCTCGTCCCAGGCGGGCGTCACGATCGAACGCTCGCCCTCGGGCTGCTCACCCCGGCGCAGCAGCACCGCGCTGGCCCGCCCGATCACGCCCTGGTCGGTGGAGATCACGGCGTCGGCCACGCGGATCCTGCGCCCGTCCCTGACCACGGCCGTCTCGACGGTGACGGGCAGCATCGGGCTGTTGCGGAACAGGTCGACGGTCAGCCGGGCGAAGTGCAGGCCGGGGCCCGCGTGGCGCTCCTCCAAGGCTCGGGCCGCCAAGCCGCCGAGCAGGCGGCCGTGCAGCATGTCGGGGGACCAGGGGCCGCGGGCGTGCGGCGCGGGGACGAGTTCGTCCCGTTTCTTGGTGAAGAACGCTGACGTCGGCACAGAATCAGATTCTAGAGGAGAGCGGGCGGCGGCCGAGCGCCTGGAAGCGATCTTTCAGCTCGACCGGCTCGATCACCTCGAAGTCGACGTCCAGGAAGGCCACGACGACGGCCATCAGGTGCGGGTCGTCGCCGCGCAGGGTGAGCACGCAGCGGTCCGGCCCCGCGGGCTCGACGACGCCCTGGGTGCGGCCGGCCATCCGCTCGGCGGGCCTGTACCGGGAGAGCGCCCCCGACTGGGCGCCCCCGGCCACGCCCGACCCGACGCCCACCGGCTTCGCGCTCGTCCCCGGCGACACGGCCGTGCGGCGCCACGCCGAACGGGTGCACAACGTGGTGCGCTGGTCGGAGTACCCGCGCGGCGGTCACTACGCCGCCCTTCAGGCCCCCGACCTGTTCGTTCAGGATGTCAGGGAGTCCTTCCTGGGCCTGCGGCCGTGACGCGGGGAGGTACGGGTGGATTTCCGCCGGGCTCGCGCCGTAAGCTCCTGCAATGCGTGATCTAGGTGAGGACCCCCGGCCGGCCCGGGGCGCGGTACGCGAGATCCATTCCCTGCACGGGCCCGCCACGCTGGCCTACTCCCCCGACCTCGACGGCATGGCCGACCCGGGGGAGGTCGTGTGGGCGTGGGTGCCGTACGAGGAGGACCCGGCCAGGGGCAAGGACCGGCCGCTGCTGATCGTGGGCCGCACGGGCCGCCGGCTGCTGGGCATGATGCTGTCCAGCAAGGGCGACGACGGTGACGACTGGCTGGAGCTGGGCGAGTGGGGCCGCGACGGCCGGATCTCCTACGTACGGCTGGACCGGGTCTTCGTGCTCGACGAGGACGACATCAGGCGTGAGGGCGCGGTCCTGGACGGCGAGCGCTTCGCCAGGGTGGCGGCCCGCCTGATGAAGACCCACGGCTGGGGCGCTCGCTGACCGTTCCGCCCCCCGGTCCGCCCCCGGTCAATACGGCCGGCGGCGCGGATCAGGGCTTCCGGGCGGGTCCGCGGACCAGGGCGGCGGTGCGCAGGCCCAGCCAGATCAGCACGGCCAGCACGCCGACCAGGACGTACTCGATGGCCGGAATCCTGACCGGCTCGGCCACGGCCGCGCCGAGGTCGCCGCGCAGGCCGTACACGAGCAGCACGGCCCCCGCGTAGAGGGCGGCCAGGCCCCAGCGGACGGGCGCGGGCAGGCCGAGGCCGTGCATCTGGGTGAGGACGAACACCCCGACGAAGCCGAACAGGAACATCGGCCACGCGCCGTCCGGCCCCGAGGTCATGACGGCGACCAGCGTGCCGTGCACGGCCACCATCGCCTCCAGGGTGAAGGTCCACCAGCGGCCGGTGTGCGCCCGGGTGAGGAAGAGCGAGCCCTGCACCAGCAGCAGGAACATGTAGAAGAAGCCGATCAGGTGGCCGGAGGTGCCCTCCGCCGGGTGGTACCAGAAGGTGTAGACGGCCGCCCAGCTGAACAGGTAGCCGTGGTAGCGGCGGGCGAAGTCCACGACGGCCCTGCCGATGGGGGCGGGCCGGCCGAGGAGGAGGCCGCGCCGCCGGTTCTCCATGAGCAGCACGACCACCAGCAGCAGCACCACCGAGCCCTGCGAGCTGTAGATCGACACGTCCTGGGCGAGCCCGTCGTAGAACAGGTGGGTCTGCAGGACGTGCAGGGCGACGAACCCGGCGTTGACGGCCAGCGCCACCACGTTGACCGGGTGCAGGCCGCCGGTGTAGCGGCGGACCCGCGTCTGCGCGTAGAAGATCAACCCCCAGAAGGCGATCTGGTGGGCCGCATAGCCGGTCCAGGCCGACAGGCGGGTCCAGCGGGTGGGGTCGGGCAGCTTCCAGTAGTACCAGGAGGCGCCCTGGTCGGGCCGTAACTCGATGCCCTGCAGCCGGCTGCCGAGCAGCCAGATGAGGGCGGTCAGGCCGGCGCTGGCCGCCACGCCGATGGCCAGCGCGCGGCCCGCGGTCACGTTCCGCGGCGCTGTCACGGGAAGACGGCCGCCAGTTCCGGGATGCGGGCGCGGTAGCCGTCCAGCAGGCGCTGCGCCGTGGTCGTCGAGTCCACCAGCGGGTGCATGGCGAACGCCGCCGTCGCCAGGCGGGCCGAGCCGGTCAGCGCGGCCTCGATGACCGTCTGCTCGACCGCCTTGACCTGCTGCGCCAGCCCCAGGAAGCGGCCGGGCAGCGGCCGGGTGGCCAGGGCGCGGACGCCCGAGCCGTCGACCGCGCACGGCACTTCGACGACGCCGTCCTCGGGCAGGCCCGGCACGGCGGAGCCGTTGCGCACGTTGAGGATCATGGTGGCGGGCTCGCCCCGGGCGATGGCGGCCATGAGGGCGAGGGCGATGCCCTCGTAGCCGCCCGCCTCCAGGTCGGCGGCGTCGCGTTCGCCGGCGTCGGTGACGCCGCGCGCGTCGGCCATGTACGACTCGTCCCGCTCCCTGCGCGCCCGCGCCCACGCGGCGGGGGCGTCGTCCGGCCGGGCGCGTACGGCGGCGTAGAAGCGGTCCTGCTGGCCCAGCAGTTCCTCACCCCGGGTGCGCCCGGCGCTCGCGGCCACGGCCTCCCTGGTCAGGTAGTAGTAGTACAGGTACTCGTTCGGCAGCGCCTCCAGCACCCGCACCCATTCGGTGCCGAACAGGCGTGCCTCCTCCACCCGGCGCAGCGCGTCGTCGTCGGCGAGCAGGCCGGGCAGCACGTCGCGGCCCTCGTGGCGCAGGCCGCGCAGCCAGCCGAGGTGGTTGAGCCCCACGTAGTCGGGCGACACGCGGGCGGGGTCGAGCCCGAGCGCGGCGGCGGCGCGCCGGATCAGGCCGACCGGCGAGTCGCAGATGCCGATCACCCGGTCGCCGAGCACGCGGCGCATGGCCTCGGTGACGATGCCGGCGGGGTTGGTGAAATTGATCACCCAGGCGCGGGGCGCGAGCGCGGCCACCCGTTCGGCCACGCGCACGGCGACCGGCACGGTGCGCAGGCCGTAGGAGATGCCGCCCGGCCCGGTCGTCTCCTGGCCGACCAGGCCGAGGTCGAGGGCGACCCGCTCGTCGGCGGTGCGGCCCGCCAGGCCGCCGACCCGGATGGCGGAGAAGACGAACGTGGCGTCGCGCAGCGCGGTGTCGAGGTCGGTGGTCACGCGGACGCGGGGCGGGTCGTCGTGCCCGGCGGCCATGCCGCTCAGCACGTGGGAGACGGCCTCCAGCCGCTCCTGCGAGACGTCGTACAGCACCACCTCCTCCACACGCGGTTTGGCGGTGTCGCGCAGGAGCGCGCCGTACACCAGCGGGACCCTGAAGCCCCCGCCGCCGAGAACGGCCAGTCTCATCCTCAACCCTTCATGTGAGCAGCACTTCGGCGCCCGCGGCCGCGCAGGCGCGCAGCGTGCTCTCGTCGGCGCCCGCGTTCGTGACGATCATGTCCACGTCCTCGGGCCCGCACACGCGCAGCGCGCCGGTGCCGGGGAACTTGTGGCGGTCCACGAGCAGCACGACCTGACCGGCCGCGGCGATCATGGCGCGTTTGAGCGGCACCTCGGCGAGCGTGGTGTCGACGAGCTGCCCGTCGGGGCGCACGCCGCTGGCGCCGAGGAAGACGCGGTCGGCGACGACCTGGCTCAGCGCGGCCTCGGTCAGCACCCCGACCAGTGAGTGGTAGGGCCGCCTGATCATGCCGCCGAGCAGTAGCAGCTCGACCTCGGGGTCGGAGCGCAGCACGTCGAGGACGGCGAGGCTGGAGGTGACCACGGTGACGCGGCGCCCGCGCAGCCGCCTGGCCAGGCACATGGTGGTGGTGCCGATGTCGAGCAGGACCACGTCGCCGTCGCCGACGAGCTCGGCGGCGGGGGCGGCGATGGCCTCCTTGTCCTGCTCGTCGGTGGCGGCGACCTCGGCGAAGGGCCGGTCGGTGTCGGCGTCGACGCCGGCCAGGGCGCCGCCGCGGACGCGACGCAGGGTGCCGTCACGGTCGAGGACCTCGAGGTCCCTGCGGATGGTGGACGGGCTCACCCCGAGCTGGCTCGCCAGATCGCGCACGCTGGAGGCGCCAGAGCTGCGGACGCGGCGCATGATCTCGGCATGCCTGAGGCGCTGGAGCACGCCGGGAGTGTATCAGTCAAATTCGCGCACAAGTAAGCATCTTGCGCCAATCGGTCGCCCGAAACACTTGAAGTGTGCGAGCAAACGTGCAAGATTGCGCACATCCCGCGTGTCGAGGAGGACCTGATCCCGTGTCTGTCCAGGCGTACGACCCTCTCGCCGGCGAACGGACCCCGGAGGGCCCGCAGTTCGACGTCTTCCTGGCCGGAACCGTCTTCCTCGACATCATCTTCACCGGCCTGCCCGCGATGCCCGCGGCCGGCACGGAGATCTGGGCCGAGGGCATGGGCTCCTGCCCCGGCGGCATCGCCAACCTGGCCATCGCGACCAGCCGGCTGGGGCTGCGCACGTCGCTGGCGGCCGCGTTCGGCGACGACGACTACGGCGACTTCTGCTGGCGCACGCTGGAGCAGCAGGAGTCGGTCGATCTGTCCCGTTCGCAGCGTTTCGAGCACTGGCACTCGCCGGTGACGGTCTCGATGGCGGTCCACCGCGACCGCAGCATGGTCACGCACGGCCATCCGGCCCCCATGCCGGCCAACGAGATGATCGGCAAGCCGCCGCCGTCCAGGGCCGTGATCGTGACGCTCTCGCCCGAGGAGCCCCTGGGCGACCCCGACGCCGCGTGCAACTGGGCTGAGCTGGCCCACCGCGACGGCGCGCTCATCTTCGCGGACGTGGGCTGGGACCCGTCGGGCGCGTGGCCGCGCTCGCTGCTGGACCAGCTCGGCGTCTGCCACGCCTTCATGCCGAACGCGACCGAGGCCATGGCCTACACCGGCACCGAGACGCCGCGCGACGCGCTCTACGCCATCGCCGACAAGGTGCCGCTGGCCGTGGTGACCGACGGCGCCAACGGCGCGATGGCGATCGACTCGACGACGGGCGAGGAGGCGTTCGTGCCCGCGCCGCGGGTGACGGCGCTCGACCCGACGGGCGCGGGCGACGTCTTCGGGGCCGGCTTCGTGCTCGGCACGCTGTGCCACTGGCCGCTGAACGACCGGCTGGCCTTCGCGCAGGTGTGCGCGGCCCTCGCGGTGCAGCAGTTCGGCGGCTCGCTGGCCGCGCCCGGCTGGGGCGACATCGCCGACTGGTGGCACGAGGTGCGCGAGGCGGCCGATCACAGCGGCGCCTACGGCAGCTCGCTGGCCCGCCGCTACGCCTTTCTCGACCGGCTGGTGCCCACGGTCCCGGTCGGAGCGGTACGCCGCGCGGTCGCCACCATCGCCCGGTACGCCGACGTGGGCATGACATCCCCCGCTTCCGGGAAGCGGCCCGACGAGCCGCTGTCCCCGCCAGAGGGCGAGGACCCGGACACGCCTCGCGTACCTGCGCAGAAGGAGTAACCCATGATCGCCCCGAAGCGACAGCCGCGCGGATCCAGGACGCTCGTCCTGCTCCAGGGCGGCGCGCTCGCCCTGGCCGGCTGCGCCCCCGGCTCCTCCGCGCCGCCCCCCGCCGCCACCCCGCAGGCGAGCGCGTCGGCGGTCCGCACCGACCCCGCCTCCCTCGGCGAGGTCACCCTGAACGTGTGGGACCAGGAGGTGCGCGGCGGCCAGGCGGCCCAGATGGAGAAACTCAACGCCGCCTTCCAGGCCAAATACCCCAACATCAAGCTCAAGCGCACCTCCCGCTCGTTCGACGACCTCAACACCACGCTGCGGCTGGCGCTGAGCGGCAACGAGCCGCCCGACGTGGTGGAGGCCAACAACGGCCGCTCGTCCATGGGCGCGTTCGTCAAGGCCGGGCAACTGCTGCCGCTGGACGCCTACGCCGAGGCGTACGGATGGAAGAGCCGCTACCCCGACTCGGTGCTGCGTTACTCGCGCTACAGCGCCGACGGCAAGCTGTTCGGCGAGGGCAACCTGTACGGCCTGCCGCAGGTCGGCGAGGTCGTCGGCCTGTTCTACAACAAGAGCAAGCTGACCGGGCTCGGCCTGGAGCCGCCGAAGACGTGGGCCGAGTTCGAGGCCGCGCTGGCCAAGGCGAAGTCGGGCGGCGAGGTGCCGCTGCAGTTCGGCAATCTGGACAAGTGGCCGGCCGTGCACGTGTTCGGCACCGTGCAGGGCCGCAGCGTCCCCGCGGAGCAGATCGGCACGCTCGCGTTCGGCCGCAAGGGCGCCTCGTGGAACACGCCGGAGAACACCAAGGCCGCCGAGGAGCTGGTGCGCTGGGTGAAGGACGGCTATCTCGCCAAGGGCTTCAACGGGCAGGGCTATGACGCGTCCTGGCAGGCGTTCGGCAAGGGGCAGGGCGTCTTCCTGATCGCGGGCACGTGGCTGCTGGCCGACCTGGAGAAGGCTCTGGGCGACGACCTGGGCTTCATGCTGCCGCCCGGCGCCACGGCCGACGCCGCGCCGGTGGCGACCGGGGGCACGGGGCTGCCGTTCGCGATCACCGCCAAGAGCCCGCACGCCGACGCGGCGGCGGCGTACATCAATTTCATCACCGACGCCGACGCGATGAAGGTGCTCACCGAGACCGGCAACCTGCCCGTCGCCGACACCGGCGCGCAGACGGTCAAGGAGGGGCCGCAGCAGGACGTGTTCACCGCGTTCGGCACCGCGACCGAGAAGAACGGCCTCGTGCCCTACCTCGACTACGCCACCCCGACGTTCGCCGACACGCTGGGCGCGGCGCTGCAGGACCTGCTGGCCGAGAAGGCGACGCCGCAGGAGTTCCTCAACACCCTGGAGAAGGACTACAAGACGTTCGCCGAGAGCAACGGCTGAGCATGGCCCGGATCATGGCGGGGCCGCCCGGCGAGCCCCGCCGCGTCGCCTACCTGTACCTGCTGCCCGCCTTCGTGGTCTACGCGGCCTTCCTGCTGTACCCGATCGGGCGGGCCGTGCAGATCTCCCTGTACGACTGGGACGGCCTGTCCCTCGGCACCTGGGCCGGGCTGGACAACTACATCGCGATCGTCGCCGACGAGGGGCTGCGGGCGTCCTTCGCGCACGCGCTGGTGCTCATGGTGTTCTACGCGGGGGTGCCGCTGGTCATCGGTCTGGCGCTGGCCGCGATACTCAACCACGCCAAGGTGCGCGGGCTGGGCTTCTTCCGCACGGTCGTGTTCCTGCCGCAGGTGATCGCCATGGTCGTGGTGGCGGTGGCCTGGCGGCGGGTGTACGCGCCCGACGGCTCGCTCAACGCGCTGCTCGGCACGCTCGGACTGGACTCGCTGACGCGCGGCTGGCTGGGCGACTACACGTTCGCGCTGCCCGCCGTCGGCGTGGTCGGCACCTGGTTCGAGAGCGGGCTGGTGACGGTGCTGCTGCTGGCCGGGATGAGCCGCATCCCCCTGGAGCTGTACGAGGCGGCGCGGCTGGACGGCGCCGGGCCGCTGCGCGAGTTCTTCGCGGTCACCCTGCCGTCGGTGCGCGGGGAGATCGCGGTGGCGCTGACGCTGACCGTGATCGCCGCGCTGCGCACCTTCGACCTGGTGTACATCACCACGCGCGGCGGGCCCGGCGAGTCCACCTCGGTGCCGTCGTACGAGGTCTACCACCGGGCCTTCGGGCTGGGCCAGGTCGGCTCGGCGGCGGCCATCGGCGTCACCCTCACCGTGGTCATCTTCGTGATCTCGTTCGCGATCAACCGCTTCGCCGACAGGAGGATCTCGTGATCTCGCGCGGGGAGCGGATGGCCAACTACGTCATCCTGTCGGTGTTCGCCGCGTTCGCGCTCTATCCCATCGTGGTGATCCTGGCCGCCGCGCTCGGCCCCGCCGACAGCGGCGGCACGGCCGGCCTGGCGAACTTCGCGGCGGCCTGGGAGATCGGCCGGTTCGGCTCCTATCTGCGGACGAGCCTGTTCGTGTCGGTGTTCGTCGTGGTGGTGAGCGTGGTGCTGTCGGTCATGAGCGGCTACGCGTTCGGGACGATGCGCTTTCGGGGCCAGTCGGTGCTGTTCTACCTGTTCATGCTCGGGATCATGATGCCGAGCGAGGCCGTGGCGGTGCCGCTCTACTTCGACCTGCGCTCGCTCGGGCTGATCGACACGTTCTGGTCGATCTCGCTGCCGCAGGTCGCGCTGTCGGTGGCGTTCGGGACGTTCTGGATGCGGGCCTACTTCCGTGCCTCGAACCGGGCGATCGTCGAGGCGGCCCGGATCGACGGGGCGTCGAGCTGGCGCATTCTGTGGCAGGTGCTGCTGCCGCCGGCCCGGCCCGCCGTCGTCACGCTGACCGTGCTGGTGTTCATGTGGACGTGGAACGAGTTCCTCATCCCGCTCATCATGGTCACGAGCGAGTCGCTGCGTACGGCGCCGCTGGGGCTGGCCTTCTTCCAGGGCCAGTACACCTCCGGGTTCACGCTGCTGGCGGCCGGATCGGTCATCGTCGCGACGCCCGTCGTCGTCTTCTACCTCTTCCTCCAGCGTCACTTCGTCCGCGGGCTGCTCCAAGGGGCGGTCCGCGACTAACTCTCCGGAGGTCCGATTGTCCATGAGAGCCGCGGGTCCACCCCGGACGGCGGGCCGCCTGGCGCTGCTCGCCGCCGTCGCCGCCGTCGCCGTCCTGCCCGCCACCCCCGCCCTTGCCACCCCCGCCCTCGACACCCCCGCCAGCCACGCGCAGAAGAACGAACCGGTCGACCTCGACGCGTTGTTCGTCGGCGCCCACCCCGACGACGAGGCGTTCAGCCTGTCCACGCTCGGCCAGTGGAAGGAGGACCACGGCGTCCGCTCCGGCGTCGTCACCGTCACCAGGGGCGAGGGCGGCGGGAACGCGGTCGGCCCCGAGGAGGGGCCGGCGCTCGGCCTGCTGCGCGAGTCCGAGGAGCGCACGGCCGTGGCGAACGCGGGCGTGGGCGAGGTCTTCAACCTCGACGACGTCGACTTCTACTACACGGTCAGCGCGCCGCTCACCGACCAGGTGTGGGGCGGCGACACGCTGGAGAAGGTGGTACGGCTCGTCCGGCAGACCCGTCCCGAGATCATGCTGACCATGGACCCGGCCCCCACGCCGGGCAACCACGGCAACCACCAGGAGGCCGCGCGGCTGGCGATCGAGGCGTTCTACGCGGCGGCCGACCCGAAGGCGTTCCCCGACCAGATCCGTGACGAAGGGCTGCGTCCCTTCGCGCCCAGCCGCCTGCTCACCGGCGGGGCGCGCGGCACCTCCGCCGTCGGCCAGGACTGCGCCGCGACGTTCCGCCCCATGTATCCGGCGCAGAACGTGTTCGGGGTCTGGAGCGGGCGCGCCTCGGCCGAGCGGGGCAAGACGTGGGCGGCCGTGGAGCGCGACGCCCAGCGGGTGTACGCCTCGCAGGGCTGGGCCGGCTTCCCCGACGTGCCCACGGATCCCGCGCAACTCGGCTGCGACTTCTTCACCCAGGTGGACGCGCGGGTGCCGTTCCCCGCCCCGGGCACGGCGGCCGCCGTCTCGCCGACGGCCGTCCTCGACGGCGCGCTGACCAGGCCGGCGGGGACGGCGCCGCTCGGCACCCGGTTCGGCCTGCGTACCAGCGCGTTCGCCGTACGGCCTGGGGCGCCTTTCACGGTCGAGGTGAGTGCGGACGCACCACCTCGTGAGCCGCTTGGCCGTGCGTCGGTGGCGCTGCGCGTCCCCGCCGGATGGAAGGTGACCGGATCCGGCTCCCTCGGCCGGCTCGGCGCCGGGCGCGGCGGCTCGGCCACGTTCACGGTGACGCCGCCGGCGCAGGCGGAGCCGGGCCGGGCCCGCGTCGCGGCCACGCTCACCACCGAGCGGGGCGGCGGCTACACCGACCGGCAGGTCGAGGTCAGCCCGTCCGTACGCGGCGAGCAGCAGCCGCTCCCCCAGGTCGCCCAGCACCGGAAGTGGACCGGCGAGGTCGGCGTGCCGCAGCTCGACGGCCTGGTCACGCCCGTGCTCACGCTGCCGTCCGGCGGCAGCCGCGAGGTCGGCGTCGTGGTCACGAACGTCAGCGGCGCCACCAGGTCCGGCACCGTGCGCCTGGACCTGCCCGCCGGCTTCACCGCCGACCGCGCCGAGGCCCCGTACAGCGGGCTGGCCGCGGGCGAGTCGGCCACCGTGCCGTTCACCGTCACCAACTCCGACACCTCGCTGAAGACCTCCAACGAGGGCGGCGACTACGCCTACACCATCACGACCACGAGCGAGGACGGCACCGCCACCAGCCGCCCCGCGCTCGAACTCGTCCCGGCGGCCACCGTGCCGCGCGCCGCGTCGGCCCCCGCCGTGGACGGCGTGGAGGGCGACGGCGAGTACGCGGGCGCCGCGCTGAACATCTCCCGCCTCTGGGAGGGCACGGCCTGCTCCTCGGCCGCCGACTGCTCGGGCACGGCGAAGATCGGCTGGCACGACGACACGCTCTACCTGGTGGTGCACGTCAAGGACGACGTGCTCGGCACCCGGCTGGCCGCCGCCGACTGCAAGCGGCACTGGCGCACTGACGCGGTGGAGGTCACCCTCGACCCGCGCGGCACGTCCGAGAACACCTCGACCACGTTCAAGACCGCGGTGCTGCCGGTCACGGCCGAGGGCCCGCCGTGCTTCCTGCGCGACGCCGACAACCGCCAAGGGCCCGGCGAGCGGACGGCGCCCGGGATGCGGGTGGCGTCCAAGGTGGCGACCGGCGAGTACACGGTGGAGATGTCCATCCCGATGGAGGTCCTGCCCGGCGCCGTCGATCCCACCCATCTCGGGCTGAACGTCCTCGTGTACGACTCCGACACCCAGGACAGGACCGGCCAGACCAGGATCGGCTGGTCGACGTGGGGCGGGGTGCAGGGCGACCCGTACCGGTGGGGCGTGGCCGCGCTGCCCGGCTACGAGCCGCCCGCCGACCGGCCGACGACCCCGCCGGACCCGGAGATCCCGGACACGGCGCTGTCCAGCCTCGACTCGCCTCAGTCGCTGGAGCAGGCGGTCCGCGTGCACCTGCCGCTGGCCGGCGGCCCGGCGGCCGAGCCGTCGCGCGGCGCCGAGGTCGTCTCGGCCAGGGGCGCGGCGGCCGGGGTGAAGGTGACGCTGCTGGCCGCCGCCGCCGACAAGGCGCACCTGTTCGCCCGCGACGGGCAGGGCACGGCGGGCAGCCGCGTCGTGACCGTGGCGCGCAAGGGGACCACGACCGTGACCGTGCCCCTGGACCGGGCGCTGGGCGCGAGGGCGACGGTGGTGGCCGGCTGGGAGGCGTCCGGCGGCGGGACGGCGGCGTCCCAGGTCTCCGTACGGTGAGCGCGACGTCGCGTTACTCCGTGCGGTGATCGTACGGCGGTGATCGTGGTGCGGTCCTCGGCAGGCACCACGATCACCGCCCCGACCTCAACGGCAATCACTGTGAGTGATTGAACGGCTACGCTCCGGGTAGGCGTAAGGGTAGCGAACTTCTGTCCCCCGCCCCCAGGGAGCCCTCGTGACCGACCGTTGTGCCACCATGGCCGTCCACCATCGACTCCTCGCCTCCTCACCCCGCTACGCCATCGCCCTGGCCGCCATCGAGAACGACACCTTCGCCAGGAAGAACGCCCGGGCCGCCGCCCGTGAGGAGGTGGTCACCATTCCCGTGGTCGTGCACGTCGTCCATCACACGCCCGAGCAGGACATCGGCCAGGAGCAGATCGACAGCCAGCTCAACGTGCTCAACCAGGACTTCCGCCGGACCAACCCCGACGCCGGCAAGGTGCCCGAGGTGTGGCGGGAGCTCGCCGCCGACGCCAGACTCGAGTTCAAGCTGGCCGACATTGCCCCGGACGGCGGGCCGACCAACGGGATCGTCCGCCGCCGGACCGACGTGGCGGAGTTCGACCCCGACGACACGGTCAAGTTCGACGACCAGGGCGGCTCCAGCGCCTGGCCCGCCGACCGCTACCTCAACATCTGGGTGTGCCAGCTCAGGGGCGCTCTCGGCTACGCCGCCTTCCCCGGAGGTCCCGCCGACGCCGACGGGATCGTGATCCTGCACAGCGCGTTCGGCACCACGGGGACGGCGGAGTCGCCGTACGACGGAGGCCGCACCGCCACCCACGAGATCGGCCACTGGTTCAACCTGCGCCACATCTGGGGCGACGACGGCGACGGCTGCTCGGGCACCGACTTCGTCGACGACACCCCCAACCAGGCCGGCCTCAACCGCGGCGCGCCCACGTTCCCGCAGGTGAGCTGCGGCAACGGGCCCCACGGCGACATGTTCATGAACTACATGGACTACGTCGAGGACGCGGCCATGTTCATGTTCACGAAGGGCCAGGCGGAGCGGATGGACGCGGCGCTGGCGGGGCCACGGTCGTCGTTCCTCCCCTCGCGGACCAGGACCGGCGCCCGCTCCTGACCCGTCCGCGGCTCGGACGCCGGCGAACCAGAGGACTGCCACCCCTCCGCCGTCCGCGACATCGTGACGGCGCGCTGGGCGTGATCGGCGTTCACGGGGAAGGCGCCGTCCGTCGCGACGGCGGAGGCGGTGGTTCTCCATGCGTGGCGACGCGCGAACGCCACGCGGGCCATGATGCTGCGATGGACTTGGAGCCGTATCGGGCCGAGCTGGTGACCTACTGCTACCGGATGCTGGGTTCGTTCCACGAAGCCGAGGACCTGGTGCAGGAGACGATGCTGCGGGCGTGGAAGGCCCAGGACCGCTACGACCCCGGGCGCGCCTCGCTGCGGACCTGGATGTACCGGATCGCGACCAATGTCTGCCTGACCGCGCTGGAGGGCCGCGCGCGGCGGCCGCTGCCGTCCGGGCTGGGCGCGCCAGGCGACGATCCGGGGGTGCCGCTCACACCGGCCTTCGACATTCCCTGGCTTCAGCCGTCCCCCGACGCCCGGGTCGAGGCGGGGATCCGGGCCGACATGCGGCTCGCGCTGATAGCGGCGACGCAGACGCTGCCGCCGCGCCAGCGGGCCGTGCTCCTGCTGCGCGAGGTGCTGGCGTTCAGCGCCGCCGAGGTGGCCGTTCAGCTCGGCACCACCGTCCCGGCCGTCAACAGCGCCCCGCAGCGGGCCCGCGCCACCCTCGCCGAGGCCGGTGAGACCACGGACGCCGCCGAGGTGGGCGAGCCGGACGATCCGAAGGTACGTGAGGTGATCGAGCTCTACAAGCGGGCGTTCGAGGCGGCCGACGTTCCCGCAATCGTAGGGCTGCTCACCGACGACGCCGTCCTGGAGATGCCGCCGGTTGCGCTGTGGTTCCGCGGTCGTCACGACTACGGCCTGTTCATGCGGCGCGTCTTCGAGATGCGCGGAACCGGCTGGAGCCTGCGGCGCCTGACCGCCAACGGGCAGCCCGCGCTGGCGGCGTACGCTCCCGAGCCCGGAGGCGGGCATCGCCTGCACACGCTGCAGGTCTTCACCGTCACCGGTGGCCGCGTCGCGCACAACGTCGTCTTCGCCGATCCCGGGGTCTTCCAGGCGTTCGATCTGCCCCGGGAGATCTTTTCCTGATCATCCGGCGGACGGCGATGAGTCCGGCCGGTGCCGCCGGTACGTACGGGTGGACATCCGACGAGAGGAACACCCGTCATGAGCGTCATCGTGATCCAGTTCATCACCCTGGACGGCATCGTCTCCGACCCGGACGGCAGCGCCGGCACCCCCACCGGCGGCTGGGCCTTCCGGCACGGCCCGGAAACGGTCGCCGGCGACAAGTTCCAGCTCGGCCGCGTCCTCGACGAGGGTGTCATGCTGCTGGGCCGCGACACCTGGCAGTTGTTCTCGCGGCTGTGGCCGGGGCGCGACGACCCGTTCTCCGCGAGGATGAACGCCGTGCCGAAACTGGTCGTCTCCCGTACGCTGACCGACACCTCGGCCTGGGCCGGCTCGCGGGTCGTCGACGGCGGCCTCGCCGACGCCGTCGAGCGGGAGCACCGGGACGTGGTCGTCACCGGCAGCCTGAGCGTCGTCCACGCGTTGATGGCCGAGGACCTGATCGACGAATTCCGGCTGCTGACCTTCCCGACCGTCGTCGGCTCCGGCGACCGTCTCTTCCCCGCCGGCGGGCCGCCCGTCCACCTGCGGTGCCTGCCGGCCGAACCGTCGGGCGCCGCCGTCCTGTCCCGTTACGTCCGGGAGAGTCGATGACGGCGGATCGATCCGGGTCACCTCGGCGCTCACGCGCTGACCTCGCACCCACGTGAACGGGGCGGGCGAACCCGTCGGCGACGGCGCGGCGACCGGCGTTCAGGCACGGAGAAGGCCGTGGCGGGGTATCCGCATGGCAAGGGACGGATCCGGTCATCGGCCCAGCTCACCTCAGCTGCGATCATTGTGACCATGCGTGTTGTGGTGATCGGGAGCGGCATCGTCGGGGCCGGCGCGGCCTACCAGCTGAGCCGCCGGGGCGCGGCGGTGACCGTGGTGGACGGCGGGTACCAGGGCGATGCGACGCAGGCGGGCGCGGGGATCGTGTGCCCGTGGGTGGACCATCCGGAGGACGACGACTGGTACCGGCTGACCCGTGAGGGGGCCCGCCGCTACCCCGGGCTGGTGGAGGAGCTGGGCGAGGACATCGGCTACGCCAAGGTGGGCGCGCTGCTGGTGGCCGAGGATCCGGCCGACCTGGAGCCGGTGCGCTCGCTGTTGCGCCGCCGGCGTCCTGGCGCGCCGGAGATGGGCGAGATCACCGATGTGTCCACCCCGTTGGAGCTGTTCCCGCCGCTGTCGGACACCCTGAGCGCGATCCTCGTGCCGGGCGCGGCACGGGTGGACGGCCGCGCGGTCCGCGACGCCCTGCTCCGCGCCGCCGTCTCGATGGGCGCCGGGGTACGCACGGGCGTCGCCACCCTCACCCCGGACGGCCGGGTCCTCCTGCGCTGCCCGGAGAACGGCGGCCGGCCGGGCGCACAGGACCTGGCACCGGAGAACGCCGCGGTCGCCGGCGAAACTCCCGCCGTGGCCGTCGGCGGCACCGCGCACCCACTCACGGCCCAGGACCGGACCGGCGGGCAGGGCGCGTCGTGGCGGCAGGCCGCGCCGTCGGCACCCGGCTCGCGCGTGTCCGCCACTGCCACCGCATCTCCCACTGTCGCGCCTGGCACGACCGCGTCCGCCACTGTCGCGCCTGGCACGGCCGCGGCTGCCGCCGGGGAGGCGGTGCTGCTGGATGCCGACGCGGTGATCGTCGCGGCGGGCGCGTGGGCCGGTGAGGTGTGCCGGCCTCTGGGGGTCGAGCTGCCGGTCTTTCCCAGGCGCGGCCAGATCCTGCACGCGACCCTGGAGGGCGTGGACACCGCGTGGTGGCCGATCATCCTGCCCAGAATGGGCCCGTACCTGCTGGGCTTCCCCGAGTCCCGTGTCGTGATCGGCGCGACCGTCGAGGACGTGGGTTTCGCGCCGCGCGTCACGATGGGCGGCCTGGACGAGGTGATCAGGGCGGGCCTGCGGGTGGCGCCGGGGCTGTTCAACGCGACGGTCACGGAGACGAGGGTCGGCCTGCGTCCGGTTTACGCCCCGGGCCCGGCGCTCATCGGCCCGCTGACCGGGCGGGTGGTGGTGGCGACGGGGCTGAGTGCGTACGGGCTGACGGCGGGCCCGTTCACCGGCCAGATCGCCGCGGCGCTCGCGCTGGGTGAGACCCCGCCGATCGACATCACGCCCTACGCCCCCAACACCCGCTAAATCCGACCAACCAGGGACGACCGGCACCCCTGTCCATCAAGCGCGACAAGCAGCCACGTAAGATCGGATTCCTCCCCACCGTGACTCCGTGGGGAGGCTGCCGTGCCACCGCGCACATTTCCGCTGCTCCTGCTGCTGCTCGTGGCGGGCACCGCCTGCACCCCGGAGACGCCCGTACCACCGGCCGCACCATCAGGCGGCCCGCCGTCCAGCCCGCCGTCCAGCCCGCCGTCCAGCCCGCCGTCCAGCCCGCCGGCCGGCGCCACCCCTGAACGGCCGGCGCCCGAGCGGGTGCGGGTGCCGCGCTCCGCTTCCGGCCGTTACGCGGTCGTGCGCGGCGGCGCGCCCGCCAGGCCGGGCCGGGGGGCGGTGGTGCGGTATCTGGTCGAGGTCGAGCGGGGGCTTCCGTTCGACCCCGCCGGCTTCGCCGCCGACGTGCACAGCACGCTCAACGACGTACGCGGCTGGGCCCGCTTCAAGCGGGTCGACTCGGGCCCGGTACGCGTTCGCGTCGCCCTGTCCAGCCCCCGCATGACGATCCGGCAGTGCCTGCCGCTGCGCACGGGAGGCGAGCTGTCCTGCTGGAACGGCCGCCGCTCGATCATCAACGCCCTGCGCTGGGCCGAGGGAGTCCCGCAGTACGACGGCGACCTGACCTCCTACCGCCGCTACCTGATCAGCCACGAGGTCGGCCACGGCCTGGGCCACCACCATCGCCGCTGCCCTGGGCCCGGCCGGCCGGCCCCGGTCATGGCGCAGCAGTCGAAGTCGCTGGGCCGCTGCCGCCCGAACCCGTGGCCCCACCCCCACCGCCGCCCGGACGACCGCTGACCCACGCCGGCGCCCGCGCCGGCCGGACGCCTCTGGTCCCGGACGCGTGCCGGCACCCGCGCCGGTCGTCGTCTCAGGACAGGCCGCGGCTGGTGCCGACGCCTCTGAGCAGCGTGTCCACCACCTGGGTGGCCAGCGCGTCGGGGTCGCCGTCGCGGCACGTGGCGGCCTCGTGGAGCAGCGCGTAGAAGACCCGCCTGGACCAGTCGAGATCGGCGTCGGCCCGCAGCACGCCGGCGTCCCTGGCCCTGATCAGCAGCCGTTCGCAGCGCTCCGCGATTTCCGCGTGCACCTTGCCCGCCTCGGGGTCGGCGTCCATGACGCGCATCGTGAAGCCCCAGTCGATCTTGACCCGGAGCACGTTGGCCGTGGCCTGGTAGAGCGCGACGAGTGGCGGCGCGTTCTCGGGGCAGGCGGCGTCGACGGCCTCGGCGAACTGCCGGGTGGCCCATCTCGCCATGGCCTCCACCAGCGCCTCCCTGGAGGCGAAGCGCCGGTGCACGGTCGTGCGCGCCACCCCGGCGGCCTCGGCGATCTGCTCCATGCTGGCCGCCGGGTTTCTGCTGAGCACGCGTTCGGCCGCCTCCAGGATCGTGCGCACCGTCCGCTCGGCGTCGGACCGCAGCGCCCTGGTCGTCCCACTCATGCCTTGAAGGATACGCCAACGTCCCGACTCCCTAGCGACTTGCATCATTAATGTTGCAAGTCGTATGTTCGACGCATCGCAACTGACGCAAATAGCGGAAGGATCTACCACCATGGACATGGGACTCACCGGCAAGACCGCCGTCGTCACCGGTGCCAGCAGGGGCATCGGCCTGGCCATCGTCAAGGCGCTGACCGGCGAGGGCATGCGCGTCCTCGCCGCCGCCCGGACGATCACCCCCGAGCTGAAGGAGACCGGCGCCGCGCTGGTCACGGCCGACCTGTCCACCGCCGAAGGCCCCGGCGAGGTGATCGACCGGGCACTGTCCGAGCTGGGCGAGATCGACCTGCTGGTCAACAACGTGGGCGGCGGCGACGCGGGCGCGGAGCCGTTCGGGTTCCTGAGCCTGAGCGACGACCAGTGGCGGCAGTTCTACGACCTGAACTTCCTCAGCGCCGTACGCGCCACGCGCGCCGCCGTCCCGAGCCTGATCAGGCGGCGCGGCACCGTGATCAACATCTCCTCCACCAGCGCGCACGTGCCGAGCGGCGGGCCGGTCCACTACGCGACGGCCAAGGCGGCGCTGACCTCGCTGGGCAAGGCGCTGGCCGAGGAGTTCGGCCCGCAGGGGGTGCGGGTCACCACGGTCTCGCCGGGCGCCACCCGCACCTCGCTGTGGGAGGGGCCCGGCAGGTACGGCGCCGTGCTGGCCGCCGCCCACGGCGTGGACCTGGAGTCGTTCCTGGCGGGGCTGCCGTCGAGCACCGGAATCACGACCGGTAGGTTCATCGAGCCGGAAGAGGTCGCCGCCCTCGTGACCTGGCTGGCGTCGCCGCACGCCGCGAGCGTCACGGGAGCCGACTTCCTCATCGACGGCGGTGCGGTGAAAACCGCCTGACCTATCGCGATATATCGTAGAAAAGGAACACCGGGGAGTCCCGCCCGCTGAGCGGGACGAGGAAGCTTGCAGGGGAGAGTGGGCTATGGCAGGGATGCGGACGGCACGGCGGATCCTCGCGGGCGGCGCGGTCCTCGCCGCGGCCGGGTGGGCGCTGCGCGATCTGCCCGCCGAGCTGGGCGTGCGGCCGCTGGCGTCGGGACCTGAGCGGGCGGCCAGGATGCGGCACTCGCCGCAGTTCAGGAACGGCACGTTCGTGAACTCGATGCCCGAGGGCGCCGCGTTGATGACGGCGCCGCCCGTCGGACTGCTCGGCGAACTGGCCAAGGACAGGAGCCAGCGCCACCCGGCCGGGCCCATCCCGCTGCGCCTCCCGCCCGCCGACCCGCCGCCCGCCGACGGGGTGCGCGCGGTCTGGTACGGCCACGCTTCCACGCTGGTGGAGATCGAGGGCCGGCGGGTGCTGTTCGACCCGGTGTGGAGCAGGCGGCCCTCGCCCTCGCAGCTCGTCGGCCCCAAGCGGCACCACCCGGTGCCGGTGGAGCTGCAGGAGCTGCCCGAGGTGGACGCGATCGCGATCTCGCACGACCACTACGACCACCTCGACCGGAGCACGGTGCTCAGGCTGACCCGCACGCAGAAGGCGCCGTTCCTGGTGCCGCTGGGCATCGGGGCGCATCTGGAGCGGTGGGGCGTGCCGGCGTTCCGGATCATCGAGCTGGACTGGAACGAGGAGACCGCGGTCGCCGGGCTGCGGTTCGTGGCCACGGCGGCGCGCCACTTCTCCGGCCGCTCCTTCACCCGCAACGACACGCTCTGGGGCTCCTGGGTGGTCGTCGGCGCGACCAGGCGGGTGTTCTACGCGGGCGACTCCGGCTACTTCGAGGGTTATCGGGGCATCGGCTCGGCGCACGGGCCGTTCGACCTGACGCTGATGCCGATCGGCGCGTACAGCCCGGCCTGGCCGGACATCCACATGGACCCGGAGCAGGCCGTCCAGGCCCATCTCGACCTGGGCGGCGGCGTGCTGCTGCCGGTGCACTGGGCCACGTTCACGCTGGCCCTGCATCCGTGGGGCGAGCCGGTGGACCGGCTGTGGCGCGAGGCCAAGGCCCGCGACGTGCGCATCGCCGTGCCCCGGCCGGGCGAGGCGGTCGACGTCTCTGCCGTCCCGGCGGTCGAGGGCTGGTGGGAGCTGCTCACCTGACGGGCGGTCTCTCGCGGGCGGTCTCTCGCGGGCGGTCTCTCGCGGGCGGTGCGGACGTACGGCCACGGGAACGTAAAGTCGTGGCGTGAGCAACCTGGAAAGTGATCCGCGGGAGATCCGCTGCGCCACCGGCACCGGCGAGGGCGCCGAGGTGCTGACCGGACGCGAGGTGCCGCTGGGCGGGCCGCGCGCGATGACCGTGCGCAGGACCCTGCCCGGCGTCCACCGGCGCATGATCGGCGCGTGGTGCTTCGTGGACGCGTACGGGCCGCAGCGGGCCACCATGCGCGTGCCGCCGCACCCGCACACCGGCCTGCAGACGGTGAGCTGGCTGGTCGCCGGCGAGGTGCTGCACCGCGACAGCCTGGGCACGCTGCAGGAGATCCGCCCCGGGCAGCTCAACCTCATGACCGCCGGGCGCGGCATCTCCCACTCGGAGGAGTCGCCGGAGACGGTGCTGCACGGGGTGCAGCTGTGGGTGGCGCTGCCTGACGCGCACCGGCACACCGAGCCGGGCTTCGAGCACCATCCGGACCTGCCCGTGCTGTCCGGGCCCGGCTTCGCGGCGACGGTCGTCATGGGGTCGCTCGGCGGGGTGACCTCGCCCGCGACCGCCTACAGCCCGCTGGTCGGGGCCGAGGTGGCCGTGGACGGGACGGGCGAGGTGCCGCTCGATCCGGCGTACGAGCACGGGCTGCTGCTGCTCGACGGCGAGGCGTCCCTGCTGGGGCACAGGCCGGACGGGCACGCGGCGGAGGGGCCCGGCTCGCCGGAGCAGGGATCGCCGGAGCAGGGATCGCCGGGGCACGGGCCGTTGGAGTACGGGCCGCTGGTTTACCTGCCGCCGGGGCGGGCGGCGGTGCGGTTGTCGGGGCGCGGGCGGGTGCTGCTGATCGGCGGTGAGCCGTTCGGGGAGGAACTGGTCATGTGGTGGAACTTCGTGGGGCGCTCCCACGACGAGATCGCCGCGTATCGCAAGGAGTGGGAGGAGGGCGAGGGGTTCGGCACCGTCGAGGGCTTCGACGGCGCGCCGCTCCCCGCCCCCGTCCTGCCCGGCACCCGCCTCAAGCCCCGCGGCCGGGTCCGCTGACTCGCCCGCGGGTGGTCCGGCGCGGCGGGTGGTCAGTTGCGAGTGAAGGTGTACATGACGTCGAGGTCGGTGGCGTCTCGGGGCACGTCGGCCATCAGGCGCACCGTCGTCCCCGTGAAGTCGATCACCTGGAGCTGCTGGTGGTCGGCGGTGCCGTCCGGGCGTACCCAGCAGACCAGGTGGTCGTCGTCGTACCAGGTGGCCAGGCCCGCGCAGGGTGACTCGACCCGCCTGACCTCGGCTCCGGTACGCGCGTCGTAGACGCAGTTGTTGCCGCTGCGCAGACCGGGACAGTCGGTGACGAACCGTTCGCCGGACGGGGAGAAGAGCGCGTCGGCGATGCCCGCGCCCACGTTCGGCAGCCGGCGCACCCGCACGCCCGAGGCGTCGAAGAAGCGTAGGGCCTGCTGCTCGGCGACGTTCGACAGGGCGACCACGCCGGTGTCGTCGCCGTCGAAGCCGTACCTGATGCCCTTGAGCGAGCCCTCCCGCAGCGAGGCGACACCGGCCTGACGGGTGGTGACGTCGACGATGGCGAAACCGGTCGACTGCCAGGCGTCCTTGGCCGGGTTGCCGACGTTGACGAGCAGGCGGCGGCTGTCGCGCGACCACACCTGCACGTACGCGCTGAGGGGCTGGCGCGACGTCTTGACCGTGAAGCGCTGCGCCGTCACCTTGTCGGTGATCTCCACCGTGTCGTAGCCGTCGACGAAGCGCTTGCCGCGCTGGGCCAGGTAGCGGCCGTCGGGCGACAGGACGCTCTCCCACGTGTTCTTGTAGCCGGTGAACGGGCCGGTCAGGGAGTCGCGGGCGTGGTACACCCATTCGCCGGACTTGGCGTCCTTGGCCAGGTAGGTGGTGAGCCTGATCGGGTCGGCGGGGTTCTCGTAGATGGTGGCGGCGGTGTCGGGGAGCTCGACCGGGGTCAGGTTCGTGGTCCGGACCGGTGACGGGGTCCGGGAGGGGGCCGCCGTGGTCGTGGCACCGGCCTGGGCGGACGGGCCGGGCCGGCCGCCGATCCGCAGGTTGACGGCGGTGACGGCGACGACGGCGATCGCCGCCAGCAACGCCACCGCGGCCACACCCGCCCCGATCATCCACCCCCGCCCGCCCTTCGGCGGTCTGGCCTGCGTCCAAGGCGGCGGGTTCATCCCTTGCCGGGGCGGCCCGGACACCGGCGTCCCCGGCGAAGGCGTCCCTGACGAGGGTGTCCACGGCACGGGCGTCGCAGGCACGTGGATCCCGTGCGGCTGGTGGCCGGGCGGCGGTAAGTCCGCAGGCCGCCCCGTCGGCGGCGGAAGCACGCCGGCCGGCTGCGGCGGCCGGCCGGCCTGGGGTGAGCCGGGCGAAGAGGCGGAGGGCGGACGGGATGGGTGGGCCGGGGGACGGGTGAGGGGGCCGATGACGGTGGTGGCCTGATTCAGCAGGCGCGGATCCGTGACCGGCTGTTCCAGCAGGCGCAGGATGACCTGCTCGGCCGTGGGCCGCTGGCCGGGGTCCTTGGCCAGGCAGGCCGCGACGAGTTCGCGCAGCGTGCCGGTGAGCCGGGACAGGTCGGGTTCGGCGTGCAGGACGCGCTGGATGATCGCCGGCACGGTCTCGGCCTCGAACGGCCCCGCTCCCCCGGCCGCGAACACCATCGTGCCGCCCCACGCGAACACCTCGGCCGCCGGCCCCGCGGGCTGGGCCAGGATCTGCTCGGGCGCCATGAACGCCGGTGTGCCCACCGGCATGGAGGTGATGGTCGAGGTCGCGTCGAGGGCCTTGGCGATGCCGAAGTCGATCACGCGAGGGCCCTCGCCGCCGAGGATCACGTTGGCGGGGCCGAAGTCGCGGTGCACGATGCCGGCCTGGTGGATGGCC
>NZ_BAAAMU010000139.1:0-27944 GCF_039529435.1 Nonomuraea maheshkhaliensis | reverse complement strand
CCTGGCCGCCGAGGGGGCCTGCGTCGGGGTGCTCGACCTGCGCGCCGACGCCGCGCGGGCCTGCGCCGCCGCCATCCGCGCCCACGGCGGCACCGCGATGGCGCTGACCTGCGACGTCTCCGACGAGAAGCAGGTGGAGGAGGCCGTCGCCAGGCTGGTGGCCTCGTTCGGGCGGCTGGACGTGCTGCACGCCAACGCCGCCGCGCTCGACCCCGACGTGTACGGCCGTGACGGCGCCCTGGAGGACCTCGACACCGGCGTCTGGGACCGCACCATGGAGGTCAACCTGCGCGGGGCCATGCTCATGGTCAAGCACACGGTGCCCGCCATGGGCGAAGGCAGCGCCATCGTGCTGACCTCGTCGGTGTCGGCGCTGGTGGGGGACGTCGCGCACGCCGCGTACGGCGCCTCGAAGGCGGCCCTGATCGGCTTCACCCGCTACGTGGCGACGATGTACGGCCCGCGCGGCGTCCGCTGCAACGCGGTGGCCCCCGCCCTGGTCCTCACCGACACCGCACGGCGCGCGATGACGCCCGCCCAGCTCGCCGACAAGGCGGCCGAGCGCCTGCTGCCGTGGGCCTGCACGGTCGAGGACGTCGCCGACCTGGTGTCCTTCCTGGCCGGCGCCGAGTCCCGCTGCCTCACCGGCCAGACCCTCGTCCTCGACTCGGGCACCCTCGCGCACCGCCCGCAGCACGCCGTCCAGCAGTGGCGCGACCGCCAGTGACCCGGCGCGGCGCCTCCCGTCCGGAACGTCCCCTATGGTGGCTTTGAGCTGATCTAGGAGGACGTATGGAGCCGGTGGCGGTCGGGCTGGTCGGAGCGGGGCCGTGGGCGCGGATGGCACACGGCCCGATGCTGGCCAAGGGGCCGCACACGCGGCTGGCCGGGGTGTGGGCCAGACGCCCCGAGAGCGCCGCCGAGCTCGGCGCGCCCGTGTTCACCAGGATCGAGGAGCTGTTCGACCACTGCGAGGCCGTGGCCTTCTGCGTCCCGCCCGCGGTCCAGGCCGAGTACGCCGCCCTCGCCGCCCGCGCGGGCAAGGCCCTGCTGCTGGAGAAGCCGCTGGCCGACTCCCTCGACAACGCCCGCCGCCTGGCCGACGTCATCGCCGAGACGGGCGTGCCCTCCCAGATGGTGCTCACCCTGCGCTACGCCGCCCAGACCCGCGACTTCCTGGCCCGCTGCGCCGAGATCGAGCCGTTCGGCGGCCACGCCGTGAACATCTCCGGCGTCCTCCTCGGCGACCACCCCTTCGCCACCCCCTGGCGGCTGGAGCGCGGCGCGCTGCTCGACGTCGGCCCGCACGTGATCGACGTGCTGGACGCCGCGCTCGGCCGGGTCACCGGCGTGCGCGCGCACGGCCGCTCGCTCGGCTGGACCGGCCTGCTGCTCGAACACGAGGGCGGGGCCGTCAGCGAGGTGTCGCTGTGCATGGCCACCGCCGGCCAGGCGCCCCCGCAGACCATCGCCGTCTACGGCCGCACCGGCAGCGCCGTCCTGCCGCACTTCGACGACGATCCCCTGGAGACGATCGCCGAGGAGTTCGCCAGGACCGTACGCCAGGGCGGACACCCCCTCGACGCCGCCCACGGGCTGCGCATCCAGCGGATCATCGCCGAGGCGGAGGCCCAACTCACCCCTTGACGCGGGCGGCTCCAGGGGGATTGATAGCGTACGTCCGACGCGCAGAGCGCAGCGAAGTCCGGTGCGAGTCCGGCGCTGTCCCGCAACTGTCATAGCCAGGTCGCCTGCCTCCGCGCTGACGTCATCAACCCTCGTGGAAAAGGGTGATCCGTCGCTCATCGCGGGTCTCTCGGTTCCGAACAGTGTGAAAGGACCACTCGTGAGGCCCGTACGCACGGCCTTCGCGGGCGCGCTGCTGGGAACGCTCGTCCTGGCCGGTTGCGGCCAGAGCGGCGGCACCTCAGCCTCCTCGTCAGCGCCCCCCGCCGCCCCCTCCAGCGCCGCCCCCACCTCCGCCGACGCCGGTTTCCCCGTCACCGTCGAGGCGGCCAACGGCAAGGTCACCATCGCCGAGAAGCCGAAGCGGATCGTCTCGCTGTCGGCCACCCACACCGAGACGCTCTTCGCCATCGGCGCCGGACCCCAGGTCGTCGCGGTGGACGACCGGTCGAACTACCCGCCGGAGGCCCCCAAGACCGCGCTGTCCGGCTTCAAGCCGAACGTCGAGGCCATCGTCGCCCAGAAGCCGGACCTGGTCATCGTCTCCGACGACCTCGACAAGGTCGTCGCCGAGCTGGGCAAGCTCAACGTGCCCGTGCTGCACCAGCCGGCCGCGACGAACCTGGACGAGGCGTACGAGGAGATCACCGAGATCGGCGCCGCCACCGGCAACGGGGCCAAGGCCGGCGAGGTCGTCTCCGGCATGAGGGCGGCCCTGGACAAGCTGGCCGCCGAGGCGCCCAAGGACGGCAAGCTCAGCTACTACCACGAGCTGGACCAGACCCCGTACGCCGCCACGTCCAAGACCTTCATCGGCCAGGTCTACGCCATGTTCGGCCTGACCAACATCGCCGACGAGGCGCCCGACGCGGCCGGCGGCTACCCCAAGCTGTCGGCCGAGTTCGTGGCCCAGGCCGACCCCGACCTGATCTTCCTGGCCGACGTCAAGTGCTGCCAGCAGAGCAAGGAGACGCTGGCCGCCCGGCCGGGCTGGAAGAACCTGTCCGCGATCAAGAACGACCGGGTCGTCCAGCTCGACGACGACCTCGCCTCCCGGTGGGGCCCGCGCGTGGTCCAGCTCGCCGAGTCCATCGGCGCGTCCGTGGCCGCCGCCTCCAAGGCGGGCTCGAACTGACGTGGTGAGGCAGGCGGGCCCGGCCAGGGCCAGACCCCTGTGGGTGGTGTGCGCCCTGGGCCTGCTGGCCGGCTCCATGATCGCCGGCCTGCTCGACGGGGCGGCCGACATCTCGCCCTGGCAGGTCGTGCTGCAGATGGCGGACTGGCTGCCGTTCGTCCACGTGGACTCGGGGCTGGCGCCGGTCGAGCAGGGGCTGCTGTTCGAGCTGCGCCTGCCAAGGGTGCTGGTCGCCGCCGTGGTCGGCGGGCTGCTGGCCATGGCGGGCGCCGGCTACCAGGGCGTCTTCCGCAACCCGCTGGCCGACCCCTACCTGCTCGGCGCCGCCGCAGGCGCCGGGCTGGCGACGACCGCGGCCATCGTGCTGCTGCCGTCCGTGTCGGGCAGCATCCCCGTGGCCGCCTTCATCGGGGCCGTGGGGGGCGTGTTCCTGGCGTACACGCTGGGCAGCACCGCAGGGCGGGCCGGCGGCACGGCCACCCTCGTGCTCGCGGGAGTCGCGGTCACGTCCTTCCTGACCGCGATCCAGACGTTCATCCAGCAGTTCAAGGTCGAGGAGCTGCAGCGGGTCTACTCCTGGATCCTCGGCGACGTCGGCGGCGGGTGGGACCAGTTCTGGCTGGTCCTGCCGTACGCCGCCGTCTCCTCCGTGCTGCTCCTGCTGCACGGGCGCATGCTCGACGTGCTGTCCGTGGGCGACGAGGAGGCCGGCAGCCTCGGCGTGCGGGCCGCCCGCGTACGCCTCACCGTGCTGCTGGCCGCCTCCCTGGCCACCGCCGCCGCCGTGGCGGTGAGCGGATTGATCGGGTTCGTCGGCATCGTCATCCCGCACGTCGTGCGGCGGCTGGCCGGCGGCTCGTACCGGGTGGTGCTGCCGCTGTCGATGATCGGCGGGGCGGCGTTCCTGGTGCTGGGCGACCTCGTCGCCCGCACCGTGATCGCGCCGGCCGAGCTGCCGATCGGCGTGGTGACGATGTTCGTCGGCGCGCCGTTCTTCGTCGCCGTCCTGCGCGTGACCAGGCGGGCGGCCACATGATCAGCACTCACGGACTGTCCGTACGGCTCGGCGGGCGCGAGGTGCTGTCGGGCGTGGACCTCGACGTGCGCCGCGGCGAGTGGTGCGCCGTCATCGGGCCCAACGGGGCCGGCAAGTCCACCCTGCTCAAGGCCGTCATGGGGCTCGTCGCGCGGCGGGGCGAGGTCGTGCTCGGCTCGCGGCCGGCCGCCGCGCTCAAGCCGCGCGAACGGGCCAGGCTGGTGGCGTACGCGCCGCAGACGCCCGCCCTGCCGCCCGACATGACGGTGTTCGACTACGCGCTGCTGGGACGCACCCCGTACATCCCCTACCTGGGACGGGAGAGCCGGCACGACCGGGCCGTGACGGAGTCGGTGCTGGAGCGGCTTGACCTGACCGAGCTGGCCATGCGCCGCGCGGGAGAGCTGTCCGGCGGCGAACGGCAGCGCGTCGTGCTCGCCAGGGCGCTCGCCCAGGAGGCCCCCGTGCTGCTGCTCGACGAGCCCACCACCGCGCTGGACCTCGGGCACCAGCAGCAGGCGCTGGAGCTGATCGACCGCCTGCGGCGGGCCGACGGCCTCACCGTCGTCACCACCCTGCACGACCTCACCGTGGCCGGCCTGTACGCCGACCGCCTCCTGCTGCTCGCCGAGGGCCGCGCCGCCGCCGCGGGCGAGCCCGCCCGGGTGCTCACCGAGGACCTCGTGGGACGGCACTTCGGCGCGCGTGTCAAGATCGAGCCCGGGCCCGACGGGCGGCCCGTCGTGCACCTGGTGAGAGGAACGCCGTGAAGGTCACCTACCGGACGGAGGAAGGGGCCCGGCTCGGGTCGCTGCTCTGGGAGTTCGGGCCCGGCTGGCGGATGATCTCCTCGGCGATGCTGGGCGGCGGCATCGGCGCGCGGGAGTGGGTGCTGAACGCGCAGGTGGTGGCCGGCTACGCGCGGATGGACCCGGCCGACCACCTCGCCTCCCTCGGGCCGGTTCACGGCGAAGGGGTCGGGATGATGACCGCCGCCTCCGTGGACCGGTACGTACGGGCCGCGGACGGCGGCGTCGAGGCGTACGCCACCGTCGGCCTGCGCGTCCCCACCTGGGCCGCCGCCCCCGAGGGGCACACCGATCCCGAGCTGGCCCCGATCAGGGTCGGCACGATCAACGTCGTCGTGGTCCTGCCCGTGGCCATGACGGACGCGGCGCTGGTGAACACGGTGATGACCGTCACCGAGGCGAAGTCCCAGGCCATGATCGAGACCGGCTTCCCCGGCACGGGCACGGCGTCCGACGCGGTCTGCGTGGCCGTCCCGGCGACCGGCCCGCAGGAGGTCTTCGGCGGACCCCGCTCGGAGTGGGGCGCCAGGGTGGCGCGGGCCGTGCACACCGCCGTGCGCCGCGGAGCCGAGGCGTGGCGGCCCGGTCACTCAAAGTGAGTCTTCTTGGGGAAGTAGCATGTGGGCGAGGGCGAGACTCCCGATAATGAGTGGGTGACCGCAATGGCGACGATCGAACCGAAGACCGGCACGGCCGCTGAAGAGCCGACGACGAGGCACACGGTTCTCTACGGTGCGCCGCCGTTCACTGTCGACGACCTGCTCAAGTTCCCCGATGACGGGAACCGTTACGAGCTCTTCAACGGGAGCCTACTGGTGAGCCCTGCTCCAACCCCCCAGCACCAGCGCGTGATCACCAGGCTGGTACACATCCTCCAGGGTGTGGCACCCCCCACACTGGAATGCCTGACCACAGTCAACGTGAGGTTCAGCAACGAGAACTTCTACATCCCCGACCTCATCGTCGTGCCCGAGGAGGTGTCCGACGGCGTGGACCTCATGTACTCGCCCAGTGATCTGCTCCTCGCCGTCGAGGTGGTCAGCCCCAGCAGCAAGGCTGTTGATCGGGCCGTCAAGGTAGAGGCATACGCCGAGGCGAGGATTCCCCTCTATTGGCGGGTCGAGCCGATGGAAGGGCCGACGATCTACGTCTATGAGCTCGACGGAAACTCCTACGCGGGACCCGTCGCCTACAAGGCAGGTACCACTCTCAGCATGACGATGCCCTTCCAGGTGTCCTTCGATCCAGGTGAGCTGATGCGTCCGCGAGCCTAACCCCGTAGTCGCGGACCGCGCCCTCCGCTGAGACGCGGCCGGCGTCGAGGTCGGCCAGGAGCGCCTCCGGCTCCCGTTCCCCCGGCGGTCCCAGCCCGCCCCCGCCCGTCGTCTCCACGATGAACGCCTCCCCGGCCCCGAACCGCACGTTGTTCACCTTCGACGCCAGCCGCTCCACCGTCCCGTCGAGCCGCCGCCGGTAGAAGCCGCCCAGCCGCCCCGGCAGCCCGCCCTCCCGTCCAGGAGGCGCGAGGCGGAGCCGGTCGCCGCGGGTCGTGACGTGGCAGTCCGCCAGGAAGCGGTAGACCGTCCGCGAGCCCAGCCCGCCCCGCCGCCGCCCGGGCCCGCCGGAGTCCTGGATGGTCTCGATCGACTCCACGATCAGCGGGCAGCGGCTCTCCACCGGCTCCACCTGCGGCACCGAGTTGCGGCCGATGCCGAAGTGCACGCCCGTCGCGTCCGGCCCGTCCAGGTCCCCGCGGGCGCCGACGCCGCCGAAGTCGTACGACAGGTGGATCCAGTACGGCGCCCCCACCGCCGCGATCGAGAACGGCTGCAGGATCCCGCTGGCCGCGATGGCCCGCTCGGGCACGGCGTCCGACAGGGCCTGGAAGACGGCCTCCATGGCGGCGTAGATGGGCACGTACCGGCCGCCGCACGGGTGGGGGGAGCGGGCGTTGAGCAGCGAGCCCTCGGGCAGGCGCACGTCGATGGCGCGCAGGCAGCCCTCGTTCATGGGGATCGCCGGATCGAGGAAGCAGCGGATCGCGAAGACGGCGGCGGCCAGCGACTGCGACGCCGAGGCGTTGATCGCCGCAGGGACCTGCGGGTCCGTGCCGGCGAAGTCGAGCACCGCCGACCGGCCGCCGAGCGTGACGGCCACCCGGACGTGGTGCGCCCGGTCCTGGTCGATCCCGTCGTCGTCGATCGGGTACGCCGCCGCGAACCTGCCCTCGGGCAGCTCGGCCAGCGCGGCGCGGGTTCTGGCCTCGGTGTGATCGAGGTAGTCGTCGACGCCTTCGGCCAGGCCGCGCACGCCGTACTCGGCGATCAGCGCCTCCATCCGGGCGGCGGCCACGGCCGCGCCCGCCACGAGGGCCCTGACGTCGCCCATCACCTTGTCGGGAGTGCGGCTGTTGGCCTTGAGTATCGCCTCGACGGCCGGTTCGAGCCCTCGTTCCGTGGCCAGGCGCACCGGCGGCAGCTGCAGGCCCTCCAGGAAGATGTCGGTGGCCAGGGGGGCCATGCCGCCCGCCGACAGGCCGCCGAGGTCGGAGACGTGGATCATGGTGGCGGTGAAGTACGCGGGCTCGTCGCCGGTATCGGCGAAGACGGGGCGGAAGACGAGCAGGTCGTTGGTGTGGACGCCGCCGCGGTAGGCGTCGTTGAGCGCGTACGCCTCGCCCGGGCGCATCGTGCCGAGCGGGAAGTCCGCGAGCAGCTCGGGCAGGGCGGCCCTGAGCGCCATGCTGTTCATCAGCGTCGTGGCCATGGACTGCGCGATCAGACGGCCGCGCGCGTCCAGCACGGCGGCCGAGGCGTCGGAGCCCTCCACGATGAACGTCGAGTACGCCGAGCGCACCACCACGATGCTGGCCTCCTCCGCCGCCACGACCAGCGCGTTGCGCAGCACCTCCGCGGTCAGGGGATCGGTCATCGGCCGCCTCCGCTCCTGGTGAGGTAGACGGCCAGGCCGGGCGCCAGTGCCGCGCTCCAGCCGGGCGGGACGACGATCGTGGACTCGGCGTCCTCGACGACGGCCGGCCCACGCAGCTCGCCGGCGAGGGTGTCCCTGGTGTGCACGGGAACGTCGGCGTAGCCGCCGCACTCGGGAAAGTACGCCCGGCGTGCGGCTGGGGCGTGCGGCTCCGGGCCAGAGCGCGGCACTCCGGATGGGCCCGGCTCTGCGGTGGGTGTCCGCGCGTCAGACGGGCCAGGCGGTGGCGGGCTGTGAGCCGGCTGTGGCGGGGCGGGAGCGGGCTGTGGCGGGCCGGATGCGGGATTCGCCGGGCCGGCCGGGGTGGTCACGCGGACCCGATAGCTCACCAGCTCGATCTCCCCCCGCTGCTCGATCCCGTACACCCGCGCGTACCGCTGGAAGAACCGCGACTCCAGATCCCGCCGATCAGGCGTCCACTCCACGGTCAGATCGTGCGACTGCCCCTTGAACCGCACGTCCACCGACCGCAGCACCCGGACCTCCGGCGCGGAGAGCGAGACCCCGAGGTCGGCGGCGGCGTCCGCGGCCAGACCGGAGAGCAGGGCGGCCGGGTCGGGGGCGTCCAGCCGGGACAGGACGCGGTCCGCGCACAGCTCGCCCGCCAGCAGCCCGGCCGCCGAGGCCACCCCGCAGTACGGCGGCACGACCACGGTCGAGATCCCGAACCGCTCCGCCACCCGCGCCGCGTGCATCGGCCCGGCCCCGCCGAAGGCCACCAGGGCGAAGCCACGGGGGTCGATGCCCCGCTGCACGGTCACCACGTGCACGGCCGAGGCCATGGAGGCGCTGACGATCGAGTGCACCGCGTACGCGGCCTCCTCGCGCGTCACCCCGAGCGGCCCCGCCAGCCGGTCCAGCGCCTTGTCCGCCAGCGCGGGCGACAGCGGGATCGAGGCCGAGGAGAGGTAGCCCAGCACCAGGTTCGCGTCCGTCACGGTCGGCTCGGAGCCGCCCAGGCCGTAACAGGCGGGCCCGGGGGAGGAGCCGGCCGAGCGCGGGCCGACCCGCAGCGCGCCGGCCGGGTCGAGCCAGGCCACGCTGCCGCCGCCGGCGCCCACCTCCGCCAGGTCGATCGCGGGCGTCTTGACCGGCACGCCGGTGCCCGCCCTGCGCCCGCCGAAGCTGCCCTTGCCGCCGACGTGGAACTCGTGGGTGATCTCCGGCCGCCCGCCGCGCACGACGCACGCCTTGGCGGTGGTGCCGCCCATGTCGAACGAGATCGCGTCCGCGAACCCGGCCGACGCCGCGAGCGAGGCCGCCGCCAGCACCCCGGCGGCCGGGCCCGACTCGATCGTGGCGACGGCCCGCCTGGCGGCCCGTTCTGCGGAGACGACGCCGCCGCCGGACTCCATGACGTGCACGGGCGCGCGGATCCCGAGCTCGGCGAGCCGTTCGCGCAGCCGGGTGAGGTACGACGCCATCAGGGGGCCGATGTAGGCGGACATGATCGTGGTGGTGGCGCGCTCGTACTCGCGGATCTCGGGCCAGATCTCCGAGGAGGTCACCACGTCGGGGATCCGCTCACGCAGGATCGCGGCCACCTGCCGTTCGTGGGCCGGGTTGGCGTACGAGTGCAGCAGGCACACCGCGGCCGAGCCGATGCCCCGGGCGGCGATCTCGGCGGCGGCCCGGCGCGCGGAGGCGGGGTCGAGCGGGGTCAGCACCTCACCGCGGGCCGAGACGCGCTCCACCACCTCGAAGCAGTCGCCGGGCGCCACGGGGGGAGGGGGCGGGGTGAAGCGCAGGTCGTAGCGGTCCTCCTCGACCCGGGCGTAGCGGCCGAGCGGTATGGCCGCCCGAAAGCCCTGAGTCGTGACATAGGCGACACGTACTCCCGTACGTTCGAGCACCGCGTTGGTGGCCAGCGTCGTCGCGTGCACCACCCGCGTGACCTGCGCCGGGTCCCGGCCGCCGAGTGCCCGCGTAACGCCGGTGACGATCCCCGCGATGGGGTCGTAGTGGGTGCTCAGACATTTGGCCACGAAGATCGCGCCGGACGTGTCCCGAACGACGACGTCGGTGAAGGTACCGCCGACGTCCACGCCGATCGTGTAACCCATTCACGTACGTTATGTCCCCGAGCAAGCGCTTGTCTATGTAGTGGTCTATTGACTTACGGCAGGTGATTGGGACGCTGGTCCTAGGTCCTGCGTTTGGAGCGGAGAGATGGCGCGCCTCACAGCTCTTGTCACCGGCGTCGCGGCGGCACTGGCGCTCACCGCGCTGCCGGTCGCGGCGCACGAACACCCGAGCGGGATCACCGACCTGGTGAGCCCCGCCGTCGTACGACTCGAAGCCGTGTCCCACGTGGAGATCACGCTGCTCGATCACATCAGCGAGCTCAAGCACGTGGAGCGGTCCTATGACTTCCCGTTCGCCCAGGGCACCGGAACGGTCGTCAGCCCCGACGGCACGATCGTCGCCCTGAGACGGCTGGCGGTGAACCCGGACGACGTGGCCGTCCGCGCGGCCAACAAGATCTTCGCCGAGCACCACAAAGTGAAGATCCCCGACGACGGCAAGAAGCACAAGCTCTCCGACGACCAGCTCAACCGCCACCTCCAGGACTGTTACCCGCCCAAGAGCAGCACCGCCACCTGCATCATCGACGTCACCACCGAGATCACGGCCTTCCCCAACGTCTCGCCGCCCAGCGCGGAGGGGTTCAAGGTCAAGTGCATCAAGGCCGGCCCCGACCCCGACAGCCCGGCCGTGCTGGTGCCGCTGACCCCCGTCGCGGGCAGCGTCGGCATGCCGACCGCGCCGCTCGCCACCAAGGTGCCCGAGCAGGCGGGCTCGCCCACGAACGTGGCCGGCTTCCTGGGCCGCCCCGGCCCGAACGTCGCGCACACCGTAGAGATCGCCCACCTGGCCGCGGGCGGCGCGGCCGGATCGGGCGGCCGGCCGTTCGCCGACCCGGAGAAGAAGGTGGACGAGCCGGTCAAGCTCGGCGGCCTCGCGGACAAGGGCCTGGTCGGCGCGCCCATCATCGGCGACAAGGACGGCCACGTCATCGGCATGCTCGTCGGCGGCGGCAAGGAAGGCAGGATGATCGGGGTCAGGGAGATCACCGGCATCCTGGCCGCCGCCAAGGTGGTGCCGCGCAGAGGCGCGATCGACACGGCGTTCGAGGCGGCGCTGACCCGCTACCACACCAAGTACTACACCGAGGCCGCGCCGGGCTTCCAGCGCGTGCTGGAGCTCTACCCCGGCAACGTGGTCGCGGCCGGGTTGCTCAAGACCTCGCTGGCCAAGCGCGGCGGCCCGGAGGACCAGGGGACCAAGCCGGCGGCGAGCGAGCCCGTGCGCTCCACGCCGCTGTGGCCCTTCATCCTGGCGGCCGCGATACTTTTCATAGCCGCGGCCGGTGGAGCGTATCTGCTGTGGCGTCGCCGCTCTCCTGAAACACCGACAGAACTGCCAGAGCCGCTGGCGGCCGGTCCTCCGCTCGACGACGGCGCCAACCAGACCGTGGTCGTCCGGCGGTCCCAGTCGTTCCAAGTGGTCCCGCAGCAGCAGCAGGTGATGACCGCGCCGGACCCGGCGATCAAGTACTGCACCTCGTGCGGCATGAGGCTCGGACCGGCGCACCGCTTCTGCGGCTACTGCGGCCACCCCATCGAGACGTGATGCCATTGAACGAAAGATCGCTCATCGGCCAGGAGGTGGCCGGGTACTACATCGAGGACATCGTCGGCAAGGGCGGCATGGCCGTCGTCTACCTGGCACTCGACCCGAGGTTGAGCCGCCGGGTGGCGCTGAAGATCCTCAACCCGGTGCTGAGCGTCGACGACCGGTTCAGGCAGCGCTTCATCCTGGAGTCCAGGACGGTCGCCAGCATCGAGCACCCCAACATCATCCCGATCTACGAGGCCAACGCCGACGCCGACGGCGTGCTCTACATCGCCATGCGCTACGTCGACGGCCTCGACATGCGCCGGCTCATCTACGACCGGGGGCCGCTGCCGATCGGCCAGGCGAACCAGATCTTCGCCCAGGTGGCCGCCGCGCTCGACGCCGCCCACGCCCACGACCTGATCCACCGCGACGTCAAACCGGCCAACATCCTGCTGGCCGGCGACCACGTCTACCTGACCGACTTCGGCATCACCAAGCACCGCTCGTCGATCTCCGGTCTGACGCAGACCGACCAGTTCATCGGCACGCCCCGCTACATGTCGCCCGAGCAGATCAACAAGGAGCACATCGACGGCCGCTGCGACCAGTACGCCCTGGCCTGCGTGGTCTACGAGGGGCTGTCGGCGCGGCTGCCGTTCCAGCGGGAGAACGACATCGCGCTGCTCTGGGCCCACCTGGCCGAGCAGCCCACACCGCTGTCGCAGATCAGGCCCGAGCTGCCGCCGCAGGTCGACGCCGTGATGATGCGGGCGCTGGCCAAGTCGCCCGAGCAGCGCTACGCGAGCTGCACCGAGTTCGTGACCGCGCTGCGCGACGCGATCAGCGGGCCGAGGTACGACCCGTTCGGCGGGCCTGGCTCGGGGCCGCACCTGGTGCCCCCGCCTGGCGCGAGCCCGCACTCGGGGCCGTACCCCGTGCAGCAGCCGCCCCCTGGCCCGTCCTCTGGGCCGCACTCGCTGCCGCACGCGGCGCCCGTCCCACGGCTCGCCGCGGGACCTGCCGCCGGACCTGTTACGGGCCCTGCTGCGGGCTTTTCTGGGGGCCCAGCTGGGGGCCCAGCTGGGGGCGCTGCCGCAGGCCCCTCTGCGGGCGCAGGCACGGGGCCCCGGCATGCCGCGCCGTTCGGTGCGGCAGGAAGGCGAGCGGGGGCGGCCAAGCGGCCGGGACGGCTGCCGATCGTGGCCGCCACGCTGGTGGCCGCCGTCGCGGCGCTCGCGCTGGTCGCGTTCGTCATCCTCAGCAACCAGGGCGAGACCTGGACCCGCTACAAGACCAGCGCCGCCGCGCCGCTCACGTTCGAGTATCCGGGCGACTGGACCGTCCGCACCCATCAGGACCTCTTCGCCGTGGTCTCCCCGCACGCCACCGACTTCGAGCAGTTGTTCGTGGCCGGCCCGGGCGCCGACTGGTCGAAGATCACCCAGATCGTCGCCGACGACCCCGAGGCCGCCTCCGGCGTCTACGTCCAGGTCTCCGACACCCTCGACGCCAACGGCACCTCGGAACTGATGAAGGCCAAGATGGAGGTGCTCCTGCCCGGACAGGTCAACGTCGGCAAACCCGTCCAGGACCAGGCGGGCGACAGCCCGGCCACCCGCTTCGACGGCAACCTGCACGACCCCGACAGCGGCACCACGCTGGCGTTCGTCAGCTACGTGATCGACCGCGAGCCCAAGACCATGCTCGTCATGTACTTCTGCGCCAAGTCCACCTGCGATGACGCCACCCAGACCAGGATCAGGCAGAGCGTGCGCGTGTCCTGACTTGGAACTCACTTGCGCCCGGCTTGGCCGCCGCCTCCCGGCGGTGTTCAGCCGGGCGCGCGGCGTCTACCCTCCGGCGTGTGGGCATTCGCATAGTCATCGCCGACGATCAGGCGATGGTCAGGGCCGGGCTGCGCATGGTCGTCGAGAGCGACCCCGGCATGGAGGTCGTCGGCGAGGCGGCCGACGGGCGTGAGGCGGTCGCCGTGGCCCGGCGCACGCGGCCGGACATCGTCCTCATGGACATCTCGATGCCCAGGCTCGACGGGCTGGCGGCGGCCAGGGAACTGCTCGACGTCCCCTCGCCGCCCAAGGTCATCACGCTGACCACGTTCGACACCGACGAGAACCTCCACGCCGCGCTGCGCGCCGGCACCAGCGGGTTCCTGCTCAAGGTCTCGCCGCCGGAGCAGCTCATCGAGGCGATCAAGGTGGTGCACGCCGGCGACGCGCTGCTCGACCCGGCCGTCACCAGGCGGGTGATCGCCTCGTTCGCCGGCCGGGCCGAGCCGCGGCCGGCGCCCGCGCTGGCCGAGCTGACGCCGCGCGAGCTGGAGGTGCTGCGGCTGCTGGCGCGCGGCCGCACCAACGCGGAGATCGCCAGGGAGCTGTACGTGGGCGAGGCCACGGTCAAGACGCACGTGGCCAGGGTGCTGATGAAACTGTCGCTGCGCGACCGGGCGCAGGCCGTCGTCTTCGCGTACGAGACCGGCGTCGTGAGCCCCGGCGCGGCCTGAGCCGTCTCACCATGCGGAAGGGTTTGGCGGAGCATGCCCGCTTCGTGTGTATATTTTTCGTCATAAGGCGGTAGAAACAGGAGATATTTCATGTCATCGTTTCCTCGGGTGCTGTTCGACGAAGCCCACAGCGAGTCGTGGACCGTCCGGCGCGAGGTGGCCGAGGCCATCAACCCCGCCCATCCCGACGACAACAGCTACGCCCGCGCGGCCGGGCTGCTGCGGCACCTGGGGCACACGGTCACCGCCCGCACGCGGGGCCCGCTCGACGCCGGAGCCCTTGCGGATCAGGACGTCCTGGTGATCGCGCACCCGTCGGGTGAGCGCTGGGAGCGCACCACGGGGCAGGGCAGCCCTCTGTTCTCCGCGGCCGAGCTGGACGCCGTCGAGGAGTTCGTCGCCGGGGGCGGCGGGCTGGTGGTGCTGGCCGAGGAGGAGCAGGACAAGTACGGCAACAACCTGAACGAGCTGCTCGCCCGGTTCGGGGTGCGAGTCGTGCACGGCACCGTGCGCGATCCGGGGCACGCGTTCAGAGGCGTGGCCACCTGGGTGCTGGGGGAACGTTCCAGCGAGTCGGGGCTGCTGGCCGGGGTCCGGTCGGCCTGCTTCTACCGCGCGGGCACGCTCGCGATAGAGAGCGAGGCCGCCGAGGCGCCGTCCGAAGCGGAAGGTGAGCCGCGCGAGGCGGCCGAGGTGCTGTTCGCCACGTCGGCGGCGGCCGACCCGGCGGGTGCGCCGCTGGCCGTGGCGCTGCGTCACGGGCGCGGGCGGGTGGCCGTGTTCGCCGACTCCGACCTGTTCGGCGACGACTCCATCGACGACCACGACCACCGGACGCTCTGGGGCAACGTGATCACCTGGGCGGCCAGGGTCCCCGACGCCGAGACCGGCGGCCGGGCCAGGGACGAGGCCCCGGCGATCAGCCCGAAGGCCGCCCTGTTCGCCAAGCTCAAGACGTCGGTGGAGGAGCTGCGGCCGCTGCAGGTCAAGGACGGCTCGGTGCCGGAGGAGTCCAGGGCGCGGGCCGGGGAGCTGGTCGCGGAGATCGCCGCGCACGTGGGCGAGCTGCCGGCGCACTTCCCGCACGATGCCGCCTACCTCGCCGCCGTCCGCGCCGACCTGCTCAAGTGGGCCGCCCAGGACCTCGGCGTGCCCGACTTCCTCGACTCGCTCGACCTGTTCCACCCCGACACCCAGCGCGAGGACGGGCTGGAGCACGTCGTGGTCTTCCCCATGTACACGCAGAACGGCAATCCCAGCCGCAACCTGGAGGCCGTCTGGATCAGGACGATCTGGCCCGGCTGGCTGGCCGAGCTGGAGGCGGGCGGCTACGACAACCCGATGTTCGTCCCGATCGCGTTCGAGGACTTCACCTCCGGCTACGACACGCACTCCGCCGTGCTGTTCCCCGAGACGGTCGCGGTGCGCCGCGCGCCCGAGCGGTTCACCTGGGGCGGGATCTTCGCCGACCGCGAGGCCGCCAGGTTCAGGCGGGTGTCCAGGGCCGCCGTCGAGACGCTCAGGCTGGACCTGCCGCCGGACGCCGACCGGCTGCTGCGCTCGCAGGGGCTGGCCCAGGACACGTTCGTGCTGTGGGACCTGGTGCACGACCGCACGCACAGCCACGGGGACCTGCCGTTCGACCCGTTCATGATCAAGCAGCGGATGCCGTACTGGCTGTACTCGCTGGAGGAGCTGCGCTGCGACCTGACCGCGTTCGGCGAGGCCGTGAAGCTGGAGGCCCAGGGGGTGCCGCACGCCCGCTACGTCCAGCACGCGATCCTGTTCGACCGGCTGTTCAGGTTCCCGATCACCGGTGAGCGGGTGCGGAACTACGACGGGCTCGGCGGGCAGCTGCTTTTCGCCTACCTGCACCGCAACGACATCGTGCGCTGGACCGACAACCGGCTCACGATCGACTGGCAGCGGGTCGCCGACGGGGTCGCCGACCTGCGCGGGGAGGTCGAGAAGCTCTACCGCGACAGCATCGACCGCTCCAAGCTGGCCCACTGGCTGGCGGCGCACGAGCTGGTCAGCGCGTACGTGGCGCCGCATCCGGCCTCGGTCTGGGCCGAGGGCGTGCAGGCGCTGCCCGAGGAGCAGAAGGCCAAGGTGGACGCGGTCCTGCCGGACGAGTTCCCCCTCAGCATGTTCTACGAGGCGCTGCGCCGTAAGCTGGCCGACGTGGTCGAATCGACTAAGGGACTCCGAGCATGATCATTCTGGTGACCGGGGCCGGCGGGCCCACCGGTGCCGCGGTGTGCGGATATTTCGGCAAAAAGGGTGACACCGTGATCGGCGTCGACAAGGACGACGTCGACCTGCTCGACCGCGCCGCCGTGGCCGAGCTGGCGGCCCGCGTCGAGCGCGAGCACGGCCGGGTGGACGGCGTGGTGCACCTGGTGGGCGGCTGGCGCGGCTCCCGTTCGTTCGCCGAGACCGACCTCGGCGACTGGGACGTCCTGCACGACCTGCTGATCCGCACCCTCCAGCACGTCTCGCTGGCCTTCGAGCCGCTGCTGCGCCGCAGCGACAACGGCCGCTTCGTGATCGTCTCGGCCAAGGCAGCCGAGGCGCCGAGCGCCAAGGGCGCCCCCTACGCGGCGGCCAAGGCGGCGGCGGAGTCCTGGACGCTCTCCCTGGCCGACGCGCTCAGGGGCACCGGCTCGGCCGCGGCCATCCTCGTGGTCAAGGCCCTGGTCAACGACGCCATGCGCGCCGCCGACCCCGACGCGGAGTTCCCCGGCTTCACCCACGTCGACGACCTGGCGGCGGCCGTCGGCGGCCTCTACGACCGCCCGGCCGCCGAGATCAACGGCACCAGATTGGACCTCACTTCTTGACTCCCCGGCACGACCCCCGACTCAAGGCCTTCGCCAGCGACAACTACGCGGGGGTGCACCCCGAGATCCTCCAGGCCGTCGCGGCGGCCAACGGCGGCCACCAGATCGCCTACGGCGAGGACGTCTACACCGAGGCCATGCAGGAGGTCTTCCAGCGCCACTTCGGCCAGGCGGCGCGGGCCTGGCCGGTGTTCAACGGCACCGCCGCCAACGTCGTCTCCCTGCGCTCCATGACCGCCCAGTGGGAGGCGGTGATCTGCGCCGAGAGCGCCCACATCAACACCGACGAGGGCGGCGCCCCCGAGGTGGCCGGCGGCATCAAGCTGCTGACCGTCCCCACGCCGGACGGCAAGCTCACCCCCGAGCTGATCGACCGGCAGGCGTGGGGCTTCGGCGACGTGCACCGCGCCCAGCCGAAGGTGGTGTCGATCTCCAACACCACCGAGCTGGGCACCCTCTACACCGCCGCCGAGATCGCCGCGATCTGCGCGCACGCCCACGACCTGGGCCTGCTCGTCCACCTCGACGGCTCACGGCTGACCAACGCCGCCGCCGCGCTCGACGTCCCGCTGCGCGCGCTGAGCACCGACGCGGGCGTGGACGTGCTCTCCTTCGGCGGCACGAAGATCGGCCTGCTGTACGGCGAGGCCGTCGTCGTGCTCAACCCGGACGCGGCCACCGGGGTCGACTACCTGCGCAAGACGTTCATGCAGCTGTCGTCGAAGATGCGGTTCGTGTCCGTGCAGTTCGAGGCGCTGCTGTCGGGCGACCTGTGGCTGCGCAACGCCCGGCGGGCCAACGCCATGGCGCGGCGGCTGGCCGAGGCCGTGCGCGAGATCCCCGGCGTGGAGCTGGCCCGGCCGGTCGAGGCCAACGCCGTCTTCGCCGTGCTGCCGCGCGACGCCGCCGAGCGGCTGCGCAAGCGGTTCCGCTTCTACACCTGGGACGAGTCCACCGGTGAGGTGCGGTGGATGTGCGCGTTCGACACGACGGAGGAGGACGTGGACGCCTTCGCCACCGCCCTGGCCGAAGAACTCCGGGCCACCGACGGCGACCACTGACCGCCTACGTGCGCAGGGCCAGGCGGGCGGCCTGCCAGCCGCCCATCCCGTGGGCGCCGGGCCCTGGCGGCGTCGAGGACGAGCAGAGGAACACCCCCGGCAGCGGCGTCCGCCACGGTGCCGGCGACCAGACCGGGCGGCGCAGGAACTGCCCCAGGCTCGCCAGCCCGCCCCCGATGTCGCCGCCCACCAGGTTGGGGTTGCCCGCCTCCAGCTCGGCGGGCCCCGACACGTGCCGGGCCAGCACCCGGTCACGGAAACCGGGCGCGTACCGCTCGATCTGGGTCTCGATCGCGTCGCTCATGTCGGCCGCCGAGCCCTTGGGCACGTGGCAGTAGGCCCACAGCGTGTGCCCGCCCCGCGTCGGATCGGCCGCGTACGGCTGCACGAGCAGCACGTACGGCCGGGGCGAGTGCCGCCCGGCGGCCATCTCCGCCTCGCTGAGCACGATCTCCTCGAACGTCCCGCCCAGGTGCACCGTCGCGGCCCCGGCCACCGCGGGATCGCGCCACGGCACCGGCCCGTCGAGCGCCCAGTCCATCTTGAAAACCCCGGGCCCGTAGCGGTAGCGCTCAAGCCGCCGGCGGTAACCCGCGGGCAGGTCGGCCAGGGCGAGCAGTTGCCGGGGCGTCACGTCGAGCACGACGATCGGCGCGTCGAGCTCCGCCAGGCGGCGGACCCGATGCCCGGCCACGGCCTGCCCGCCCAGCGACCTCAGCTCGGCCACCAGCGCGTCGGCCAGCACCTGCGACCCGCCCCGCACGACCGGCCAGCCCACCAGATGGGCCAGGCCCGCCAGCGTCAGCCCGTAGCCGGCGGTGAGGGGGGAGCGCAGGTCGAGCATCGAGTGCGCGGACATGCCGGCGAGCAGCGCCCGCGCCTCCACGGTCCGCAGGGCCTTGGCGAACGTCGTCGCGGGCAGCGCCGCCATGGGCCCGAACCAGGCCGCCCCCGCGAAGGCGCGCGGCGCGACCGGCCACGGGCCCAGCGGTTTGAGCAGCAGCTCGACCAGCGGCAATCCGGCCTTGACCAGCGCACCGACGCTGGCCAGCCAGGCGCCCGCGTCGGGCCCGAGCCCTGCGGCGGTGCGCCGTACGTCGCGATGGACGAGCACGGCCGGCCGGTCGTCGAGCGGATGGGCCACGGCCACGGGGGAGTGGGCGAACTCGACACCCTTCAGCTCCAGCCCGCGAAAAGCCGGAGAGGCCAGCGCCATGGCCATCACCGTGGCGCCGAGATCGTGCACGTGGCCGGGCAGGGTCAGCTCGGCCGACCTCAGCCCGCCGCCGAACCGTTCGGCCGCCTCCAGCAGCAGCACCTCGCGCCCGGCGCGGGCCAGTGTGACGGCGGCGACCAGTCCGTTGGGCCCCGACCCCACGACGACCGCGTCGGCGCGCATCGCTCTGCCCCTATTCCGCCCCTATGAGGTCTTCAGTATCGACGGGTAGGGCTGGGCGCCCCGCTGCTTCAGCAGCTCCGTCATGAGCTTGATCTCCCCGGTCTGGCCGTCGACGATCTTCTGCGCCATGCTGACCACCTCGCTGCGGGTGGACAGCTTCAGCAGCCCCTCGGCCATCTCCACGCCGCCCTCATGATGGCGGATCATCAGCTGCAGGAACAGCACCTCGGCCTGCGTGCCCTCGGCCTGTTTGAGCTTGGTCAGCTCCTCAGGGGTGGCCATGCCGGGCATGCTCCCCGCCGTGACCGTCGCGGCCGGGGCGGCGCCGTGGCCGTGGCCGCTCATCCACGCCATCGGCCGCTGGTCGGTCGCCTGGGTGAGCTGCCACTGCTGCAGCCAGCCCTGGAACATGCCGCGCTGGTTGGCCTGGGTGTTGATGATGTCGAAGGCCAGGCTCCTGATCTCTTTGGCGGGGCCCTTGTCCCTGACGATGAACGCCATGTCGACGGCCTGCGCGTGGTGGGTGGCCATGTCGCGGGCGAACCCGGCCTCGGGCGAGGCGTCGCCGGGCGTGCCGTCGCGGCCGAACACCAGGAACGCGGCCACGGCGAGCACCAGCACACCGCAGATGAGCAGAAGAGGTTTTCTCACGGGCTTTTCCATCGCCCGTCCAGCGTACCCACCTGCGGCCTGACTCGTGATCGGACGCTTATGTCGCTCTTATTCTCCGCATACGCCCAGAGGGCATAGGGTGACCCCGGAGTTGGCACGCCGATGGAGGAACGATGACGAAGGAGAAGGCGCAGGCGCGGCGCGAGCATCTGCAGAAGATGCGAGCCGAGCAGCAGCGCAAACAACGCCGCGCCGCGCTGCTGATGTGGGGCACGGGAGGGCTCATCATCGCGGTGCTCGTCGGCGTGGTCGGCTTCTACCTGATCAACGAGGCCAGGACGACCTCGCTCGACGCGGTGACGAGCGTCAAGTACGACGCCGGTCAGCACGTGTGGAACGCGGTCTCGTACAAGGAGACGCCGCCGGTCGGCGGCGAGCACAACAACTACTGGCAGCAGTGCGCCATCTACGACAAGCCGATCCACAGCGAGCACGCCGTGCACTCGCTGGAACACGGCGCCGTCTGGATCACCTACCGGCCCGATCTGGCCAAGGCGCAGGTCGACAAGCTGAAGGAGGTCGCCGGCTCGACCGGCCAGCAGGACTACATGCTGATGAGCCCCTTCCCCAACCTGCCCTCCCCGATCGTGGTCTCCTCCTGGGGCCACCAGCTCAAGCTGACCGACCCGGCCGACCCGAAGCTCGGGGCGTTCATCAAGCGCTACCAGAACGGCGCCGACACGCCTGAGCCCGGCGCCACCTGCGGCGGCCAGGACGCGATCACCACCACGGCCGACCAGGCGCCGCTCCCGCCGCAGCCCACGGGCCAGCAGCAGACGCCGATGGAGACCCTCTCCCCGTCGCCCAGCCAGAGCCAGCAGTAGCCCGGGCCTGAGCGCAGGGCCCCGCCCCCGCAGGGCCCTGCGCGGCTCTCATGCCGACTTGTTACCGTAAGTAGCTGATCACTACTTACGGTAACCGCTCGGGTGCTCGATGAACAGACCCCGGGCGGAACCGGATCGCTCAGCCCAGGATCTCCCGCGGCGGCGTCCACTCCAGATCGTGCGCCTGGGCCACGGGGCGGCTGGTCAGCCGCCCCTCGTGCGTGTTCAGGCCGGCTGCCAGGCTGGCGTCCTCGCGCATGGCGCGCCGCCAGCCCAGATCGGCGATGGTCAGCGCGTACGGCAGCGTCACGTTCGTCAGCGCGAACGTCGAGGTGTTCGGCACGGCGCCGGGCATGTTGGCCACGCAGTAGAACAGCGAGTCGTGCACCCGGTACGTCGGCCGCTCGTGCGTGGTCGGCCGCGAGTCGGCGAAGCAGCCGCCCTGGTCGATCGAGATGTCCACCAGCACCGAGCCCGGCTTCATCCGGCTGACCAGGTCGTTGCTCACCAGCTCAGGAGCCTTGGCGCCGGGCACCAGCACCGCGCCGATGACCAGATCGGCCTCCAGCACCGCGCGCTCGATCTCCAGCATGTTGGACGCGATCGTCTGGCAGTGGCCCTGGTAGATCAGGTCGGCCTGGCGCAGCTTGTCGATGTTCTTGTCCAGCAGCATCACCTCGGCCTGCATGCCGAGCGCGATGGCGGCGGCGTTCATGCCGGACACCCCGGCCCCGATCACCACGACGTGCGCCGCGCGCACCCCCGACACGCCGCCCATCAGCACGCCCCTGCCGCCCTGCGAACGCATCAGGTGGTAGGCGCCCACCTGCGCCGCCAGCCGCCCGGCCACCTCCGACATGGGCGCGAGCAGCGGCAGCGCGCCGCCGGGCGTCTGGACGGTCTCGTAGGCCACCGCGGTGCAGCCCGAGTCCAGCAGCGCCCTCGTGCAGGCGGCGGAGGCGGCCAGATGCAGGTAGGTGAACAGCACCTGGCCCCTGCGCAGCCGGTGGTACTCCTCGGCGACCGGCTCCTTGACCTTCATCACCAGGTCGGCCGCGCCCCAGAGCTCGTCGGCGCAGGGGACCAGGACGGCGCCCGCCCCGGCGAAGTCGGCGTCGGGGATCGCGGAGCCCACGCCGGCGTCCGCCTCGACGAAGACGCGGTGGCCGTGCCGGACGAGCTCGTGCACGCCGGCCGGCGTGAGCGCCACCCGATATTCGCTGTTCTTGACCTCGCGCGGTACTCCGACCTTCATGGGACAGCTCTTCTCGCCGGACGTGCCCTTCCTGCTGTGTTTCTTCCCCTCAGTTCACAGATCAGTGAGGATTGTCCGGCTGATTACCCCGGTGCGGCTTCTCCTCGATAAGCTCACCGGCAGCCCGAACATCAGGATGGGATTCGTCATCGATGGACAAGCCGGAAGAGCCGCCGCTGGCGGACCCGGGGGAGCCGAAGGCCAGCAGACTCACCACCATCGTGCTGATCGTCTCGCTCGTCCTCGTCGTGCTCGTCGCAGGCGTGCTCGGCACGGTCGCCGTCCTCATGACCAGGAGCCCTGACACACCGCTGCTCGGCGGCACGCCCCCGCAGCGCCTGGCCGTGCCCATCCACTTCGCGCCGGTCAGGGAGACCAAGGTCGCGCCCTGCCCCGGCGATCCGGCCGTGCTCGACGAGCAGCAGCGCACCTGCTACCTGCTCGAAGACGGCGTCACGGTCGGCGCCGTGCAGCGGATCGAGGCCGTGCGCGGCAACGACGGCCAATACTCCGTGCGCATCGCGATCGCGCCCGCGTTCAAGGACCGGCTGGTCGAGCTCATCGACGAGCTGGTGCCCGACCAGCGGGCGGTGGCGATCGTGCTGGCGCCCGAGCAGGCCGACCGGCCCAAGGTCGTGCTGGCCGCGCCCATCGTCACCCAGCAGATGAACGGCGACAGCGTGAGCATCTCCGGCCTCACCAAGGAGGACGCCGACGCGCTGGTCACCCGCCTGATGGGCGGCACGCCGAGCGCGAACCCGACCGGCACGAGCCCGACCGACGCGGGCACCCCCGGCCAGAGCACCCCTGACCAGGGCACCCCCGGCACGGGCAGCCCCGACGTGGGCACCCCCGGCACCGGCGCGCCCCAGCAGCCGACCGGCCCCGCGACGACCGGCCCGGCCGGGAACGGTCAGCCCGGCGGCGCCACCTCCCCCGCGACGGGCGGCCGCGCCCTCGACAAGCGCTACGCCTCCTGCAAGGAGGCCGTGGCGGCCGGCGACGGCCCCTACTACCGGGGCACGCACGAGGAGTACACCTGGTACGTCGACGCCGACGCCAACGGCGTGGCCTGCAACAGCGCCGACATCCGCTAGAGGCATCCGTCAGGCGAACAGCTCCTCCAGCCAGTCGATGCCGAAGTAGGCCAGGAAGACCAGCGTGACCACCCACAGCAGCCAGGGGATCTCCGCGAAGCGCCCCTTGACCGCCTTGATCAGCGTGTAGACGATCACGCCCGCGCCCACCCCGTTCGTGATCGAGTACGTGAACGGCATCAGCGAGATGGTCAGGAACGCCGGCACGGCCAGGTCCAGGTCGTTCCAGGGCACGTTCTTGCTCTGCGTCATCATCAGCGCCCCCACCAGCACCAGCGCGGGCGCGGCCGCGGCGGCGGGCACCACCGCCGCCAGCGGCGTGAACAGCAGCGTCAGCCCCAGCAGCGCCCCCGTCACGACGCTGGCCAGGCCGGTACGCGCGCCCTCGCCCACACCAGCGGCCGACTCCACGAAGACGGTGTTGGCCGAGGAGCTCGTCGCGCCGCCCACCATGCCGGCCACGCCGTCCACGGTCAGGATCCGGCCCAGCCGGGGCACCCGGCCCTCCTGATCCACGAGGCCGGCCTCGTCGCTGACGCCGATGATCGTGCCCATGGCGTCGAAGAAGCCCGACAGCACCAGCGTGAACAGCACCACTGTGGCCGTCAGCGCCCCCGCCGTCACGAAGCCGCCGAACAGGTCGAACCGGCCGACCAGCCCGAAGTCCGGCGCCGCGACCAGCGACTCGGGCACGCGCGGGGCGACCACGCCCCAGTCGGCGGGGTCGACGGTGGTCAGGGAGTTCACCAGGACGGCCAGGAGCGCGGTGACGGCGATGCTGATGAGGATGGCGGCGGGGATCCCGCGCACGTACAGGAGGATCATCAGCAGCAGGCCGAAGCAGAACACCGCGACCGGCCAGCCGGTGAGGTGCCCGGTCGCGCCGAGCTGCACAGGCGTGCCCGAGCCCGGCGCGACGAAGCCGGCGTCCACCAGGCCGATCAGCGCGATGAACAGCCCGATGCCGACGCTGATCGCGTGCTTGAGCGCCAGCGGGATCGCGTTCATGATCAGCGTGCGCAGGCCGGTGACCGCGAGCAGGATGATCACGGCGCCTTCGAGCACGACCAGGCCCATGGCCTGGGCCCACGTCATGTGCGGGGCGGCCTGGTAGGCGACCACCGCGTTGAGCCCGAGGCCCGCGGCCAGCCCGAAGGGGGCGTTGCCGACGAAGGCCATGAGCAGCGTGGAGATCGCCGCGGCCAGCGCGGTGGAGGTGGTCAGCTCGCCGATCGAGAGCCGGGCGCCGGTGACGTCCTTGGCGCCGGCCAGGATGATCGGGTTGAGCAGGATGATGTAGGCCATCGCCACGAACGTGGTCACCCCGCCACGCACCTCATGGCCGACGGTGCTGCCCCGGCCGCTCAGCTCGAAGAGTCGGTCGAGCACCGGCATTCCCCCTCGCGTGATCAGGGGGAATGCCGGGTGGCCTACCCAGCGCGGGCGGCGGTCAAGCCTTCTCGTGGCGGCCGTGGCCCACCAGGGCCACGAACTCCTCCAGCTTGACCGTGCCGTCGCCGTCGCTGTCGGCCGAACGGATGAACGCCTCGATCTCGCTCTCCGACGCGCCCTGCCCGCCCAGCGCCTCGTTGGCCTGCCTGATCTCCTCGGCGGTCAGCAGCCCGTCGCCGTCGGAGTCGAAGCGCCTGAACTCCGCCTCGGCCGCCTCATGCGCGCTTGTCATCGGATTCCCCCTTTGTCGAGTCCATCGAGCCCTCGTCGAACGTATCGCCGCGGAACGTACCGCTGTCGAACAAGGCGATATCTTCCGGCCTGATCGGAACGCGAGTCAACCGGAGTCCCGTAGCCGCTCTGACGGCGGCGGCGATGGCGGGGGTGGAGGACAGGGTGGGGGGCTCGCCGGCGCCGCGCAGCCCGTACGGGGCCGACGGGTCCGGATTTTCCATGATTTTCATCGTCATGGGCGGCATGTCGAGAATGGTGGGGATGAGGTAGTCGGTGAACGACGGGTTCAGCACCCGGCCGTCGCGGACCTGGATCTCCTCCATCAGCGCCAGGCCGAGCCCCTGCGCCGAGCCGCCGTGGATCTGGCCCTCCAGCGCCTGCGGGTTCAGGATCCGCCCCACGTCTTGAACGGCCGCCAGCTCGACCACCTTCACCAGGCCCAGCTCCACGTCCACGTCCACGACCGCCCGGTGCACGCACAGCGCGAGCTGCGTGTGCGAGTCGCCCTGCCCGGTGAGCGGGTCCATCGGGTACGTGGGCCGGTGCCGGTACTCGCGCGTCTCCTCGATCGGCCCGAACCGGGCCAGCGCCTCGGCGGCCGGCAGCCCCTCGAACCGCTTGCGCACGGCTTCGCAGGCCGCCTTGACCGCGCCTCCGGTCACGTACGACTGCCGCGAGGCCGAGGAGGAGCCCGCCGAGCCGACCGAGGTGTCGGCGGCGGCCACGGTCACGTTCTCCACGCCCAGCTCGGTGCGGGCGATCTGGGCCTGCACCGTCACCAGCCCCTGGCCCACCTCCGCCGCCGCCGTGTGCACCGTGACGTGCGGCTCGCCGCCGACCAGCTCGGCCCGCACCCGGGCCGTGGAGTAGTCGTCGAAGCCCTCGGAGAAGCAGATGTTCTTGATCCCCACGCCGTAGCCGACGCCCCTGCGGACGGACTCGCCGTGGGTGGTCTGCGAGACGCCGCCGGGCAGCCCCCGCAGGTCCCGCGCCGGCTCCGCGGCGGGCAGCGGCATCGCCTCCAGGTCGCGCAGCATCTCCGCCAGCGGGGCGGGCGCGTCGATGAGCTGTCCGGTGATCAGCCGGGAGCCCTGGGAGACGGCATTGCGCACCCGCACCTCGATCGGCGACAGGCCGCACGCCTCGGCCAGGCGGTCCATCTGCGACTCGTAGGCGTAACACGCCTGCACCGCGCCGAACCCGCGCATCGCGCCGCACGGCGGGTTGTTGGTGTAGACGCCGGTCGCGTCCACGCGCACGTTCGGCACCTCGTACGGGCCCACCCCCAGCGAGGCGGCGTTGCCGACGACGGCGGGGGAGGAGGAGCAGTACGCGCCGCCGTCCAGCAGGATGTCCGCCTTGACGTAGACCAGCCGGCCGTCACGGGTGGCGCCGTGCTCGTACCGCATCCGGGCGGGATGGCGGTGCACGTGACCGAAGAACGACTCCTCCCGGCCATAGACGATCTTGACGGGGCGGTTCAGCCGCAGCGCCAGCATGCACGCGTGCACCTGCATCGACAGGTCCTCGCGGGCCCCGAACGCGCCGCCCACGCCCGACAGCGTCAGGCGCACCTTGTCGGGAGGCAGGCCCAGGCAGGGCGCGAGCTGGTCGCGGTCCACGTGCAGCCACTGGGTGGCGATGTAGAGGTCCACGCCGCCGTCCTCGGCGGGCACGGCCAGGCCGGACTCGGGGCCGAGGAACGCCTGGTCCTGCATGCCGACCTCGTACTCGCCGGTGACGACCACCTCGGCCTCGAACGTGTCGCCGCGCCGTACCGGCTGGTGGCGCACGAAGTGCTGGGAGAGCCGCGGATCGGTGATGGCCTCGCGCGGCTCGTACTCGACCACGATGGCCGCCGCCGCCCTGCGGGCCGTCTCCGGATGGTCCGCCCCCACCAGCGCCACCGGCTCGCCCTGGTAGCGGACCTGGTCGATGGCCAGCACGGGCTGGTCCTTGTGCTCAAGCCCGTAGAACTTCTCACCCGGCACGTCCTCGTGCGTCAGCACGGCGAACACCCCCGGGATGCGCAGCGCCGGGCCCACGTCGATGGAGCGGATCCACGCCGACGGGTGCGGGCTGCGCAGCGTCGCCCCCCAGACCATGCCGTCCAGCCACAGATCGGAGGCGTACGCGAATTCGCCGGTCACCTTGAGCGTGGCGTCCGGCCGCCGCGCGCTCTCCCCGACGCCGGTGACCGGGGTGCCCGTGTACGTGGTCCCCGTCTCTGTGGTCCCCGTGCGTGTGGTCCCCGCGCGTGTGGTCCCCGTGTCTGTGGTGTCGGTCATCCTCCGAGTAGAGCACCGCCCGGCGGGCGGACCTATGCGCCCGACGTGAAATCGCGGTCATCGCTTGTCATATCGGGCTTGTATATTCCTCCAAGTGCGCATCTCCGACCTGCTGGCCATCGACGACCTGCGCCTGACCCTGCTCACCGGAGACCCAGGCCGCGAGTTCGGCACCGTGCACATCACCGACCTGCCCGAGCCCGGCCGCTACCTCGGCGGCGGTGAGCTGGTGCTGACCGGGCTGATGTGGTGGCACGCCCCGGCCGACTCCGCCCGGTTCGTGGCCGCGCTGACGCGGGCAGGGGTGGCCGCGCTCGGCGCCGGCCGGGCCTGGCTGGGCCACGTGCCCGACGACCTGGTGGCGGCCTGCGCGGAGGCCGGGCTGCCGCTGGTCGACGTGCCGGTCGAGGTCTCCTTCCGTACGCTGGCCGAACTGGTCGTGCCCCGGCTGGCCGGTGACGTGCGCGACGCGCTGGGCCGCCACCGCCGGCTGGTCGCAGCCCTCGCCGAGGGGGCCGACCTGACCGAGCTGTTCCGGGTGACCGCCGCCGAGTTGGGCGTCACCGGCGCCGTCCTGTCCGCCTCCGGAGAGGTGATCGTGGGCTCGGCCGGCGATCCCGTGGGGCTGGCGAAGGCGTACCTGACCGCGCCCCGGCTGCCCGCCGTCGCCGGCGAGCACACGATCTTCGCCGTCGGGCGCGGCCACCGCGCCGCCGGCTGGGCGCTGGCCTGCGACGGCGCCCTGCTCGGCCGGGCCGACCTGGGCTACGAGCTGGCCGCCTGCGTGGGCCTCGAACGCGGCCGGATCGAGGAGGGCCGCAGGGTCGAACGCCGCCTGGCCGGTCAGCTCCTCGCCGCCGCGCTGACCGAGGCCGACGTGTCCGAGCTCAACGCCAGGCTGCGCATGTGCGGGATCGACGCGGCGGAGCCGTACGCGGTGGTGGACGTCACCGCGCCCACACCGGGGGCCACCCGCGGCCCCGACCCGGCCACGCTCGGCGGCCAGATCGTGGAGGAACT
>NZ_BAAAMU010000138.1:0-27963 GCF_039529435.1 Nonomuraea maheshkhaliensis | reverse complement strand
CGTCTGACCACTGCATATATCCAGGTCAGCTAACAAATGGCGGCTGCCGTACTAGGACAGCTCGACCGTTTGCAGGCATGCTGTATCCATGGAGTGGTGGAAGCTGGGGCTTGACTACTTGAAGGTCGCCACTGGTTGGCCAATCATCCTTCTTCTAATAGTTATTGTTCTCCGACGGCCCATCGCCGCACTATTCAAGCGGGACTTTGAAGCTGAAGCAGTCGGCGTGAAAGTACGTGTTGGGCCTGAAACGCAAGCGGCGAGCGAAGCGTTGGAGGATGCACGAAATCCGCCGACCACGGAAATCACTGCACCTGAAACACAAGAAACAAGTGGTAGCGACGAGGTGGATACCTCTATCGCAATCAATAATGCGAGCCAATTTGAAAGTCGAATAAAAGAACTCGAAGCCCGAGAAGAAGCCCTTGTTCGAGTTCTATCGGAAGGCGCGCGGATTGGATGGGAATGGGCGAAGGCGGAAAAAAGTTCGCCTCCGCGTCTGATTGTAAATTGGAGTAGCGAAGGAGCTCCTAAAGTAACTATAGCGGAAGAATTTTCGTCTAGTGATTACCTATCACGTAGAAGTGCTGAACGCTATGAACGACTGGTTCTAGAAAACCTTGCAAGGATCGCTCCGGGGGAGGTTGAACCAGTTATTGGGGGTCCCGATACGGGAATCGACGCAACCCTGCGTGATGGAAAAGCTGTAATAGGGGTGATGGTCAAATATTCGCAACACGAAAATGCTCAGACCAGCGCTATAATACGCAGATTGATAAACCGCTATATTGGATCCTTGGTGCCGATTCTGATTGTCTCAAACTTTCGCCTGACCAACGCAGCCACAAACTACTTGCTAGAACTGCATGAGTCTGGCCAAGTAAAAGTCCATTGGGTTCGTTGGAGAGATGAACGCGATAATATTGCGCTGCAAAGGGGTGTCCAAATCGCCTTGTCTGACGCTCAGAACTGATAGCGACGAGATGGCTTGGAAGATTTTTCACGCGTTAGTTCGGCCGCCGCCCATAACCTCCAGCGCTGCCATCTAACAGCAACGACAAGCCCCCATATGAGGACAACCCGTGATTGGCCGAGTAGCCGGACGGGAGCCAAGACGGGAGCCAGGCCAGATGAACAACCTTGCACCGGCCTGTACTCGATTGGTCAGACCGTGCCACATCTGAATCGGGTACGAACTGATCCAAACGGCAAGGTCCTGGTTCGAGTCCCATCGCGGGAGCAAGTGACAAAGTGCGTGACATCCGGAGCGCTCAGCGAGGTCCGATCATGCATGTCGGTGCACAAAATCATGGACTTGACCAGCTCAAACACCTGATCACAAATTCAGTATGTCTGCTTCACACCGAAGAGGTCACTGGTTCGATCCCAGTATCGCCCACCATGAAGATGCAGGTGAGAAGGGGTTTCGGAGCTGATCCGAGGCCCCTCTTCCGTGTCTGGGGAGTCGATGGGAGCCAATCGGGGAGCCATCTCACTCGGACGCCCTACCCGTGTCGGCTGTTGCCGAAGATCGTATTTGTGGTCTGGGCGCCCTTGGTGATCACCGGCCTGAGCTGATGGCGGTAGACCTTCTCCGTGACGCTGGTGCCCGCGTGTCCGACAAGATCGGCGATGGTCTCGATGGGTACCCCCTGATCGCTCATGATCGAGACGAACGAGTGGCGCAGCTCGCGGAGGGTCCAGTTGGTTCCGATCCCTGCGTCCTTGGTGATCTCCCGGAAGGCTCGTCGGACGTTCGCCGCGTCCAGCGGCGCGCCCACCCTCGTGCAGAACGCCAAATTGTGATCTTGCCATGCTTCGCCGGCTCCGAGCCTTTGAGCTGCTTGGCGGGTGTGATGTTGCCGCAGCGCCTCAGCGGCGAGCTGGGGCAGTTCCAGCGTGCGGCGCGACTTACGAGTCTTGGTGTCACCTCCATCTCGGACAGCACGCCAGACGTAGATGGCGAACTTCTTGTGTTTGAACCCTGCCTCGGTCACTGGTCGCCAGGACTTGAGCCTGGGAACCCAGGCCACAGCGCCCGCAGTGGAGGTGCCCGCGCCTCCTTCCGAAGGTCAGATCGCCGACGAGTTCAAGGAGTCCATCGCGCACCTGGAAGAGGCGCTGGATCTGGGAGACCGCAAGAACGCGGTCCGGTACGCCCGGCACCTGAAGGCAATGCGCAAGAACTACCGCGGGAGCCTGTCCAGCGACGACAATCGAGCTATCAAGGACCTGCTCAGGCGGGCCAGTACCAGCTGACCGCCTGCCTCCCGCGCCTGTCCCTGGAGAGATCCCGGCCGGCCGCGGTGGCCGACGATGTTCTCGCCGCCGCCCTGACCCGGCGCGCGTGCCCAGTTGGTCACGCAGATCGCCCACGAGCTCGCGGCGGCCGGATCCGCGAGCTCGGTCATCTCGCAAGACCTATCGCGGACGCTGTTCTGAGAGACGGTTTTTGCGACGGGTCATGAGAACGAAGATGGAGGACAAACCGGACACTCGCCGGGCGATCACCAGCTCTCGCAGAACTGGTCATTTCTGAGATCACAAACAGTCACGACCACTACACAGAGCTACCTTGCGTGCGGTCGCTCCGAACCGAGCGGTGGGCCGTCTACATTGACGACGCTCTACGTCAGCTGCGGGGGCAGGGCTATCCGGGTCTGGATGGCGATGTGGCCCGGATCAGTTCCACTATGGAACGGCACATCAACGTCCTGGGCCGCTACGCCATCGCCTCCTCCGCCCCGGCCGAAGGGCAACGGCAGCTCGGCGAGATCCCCGACGTGCCGGACAGCGATGGCGGCGCGGACGAGGAGGGGGGTGGAGGCCATGGTTCCGGCGGCCACGGCAACCCTCGACGTGCTTGGCCGCTACAGCTTCCTCGGCTCCGGCCGGTCGGCGGCGTGCTGCGGTCCCTGCAAGACCCGGCCGAAGCCGAGGACGGCCGCGCAGGCCTCATCGGGACCGGGATTCACCGACCACGCGGCGCGGGTTGGATGTCGGTCACAGATGACGGCCCAGGAGCAGCCGGGCGGCTCGGTCGCTCATCCGCAGGTGCGCCGCCGGGTCGGGGTGCAGGCCATCGGGCAGCGCTTCGGCCTCGTCCGGGCCGAGGAGCTCGCGCCCGTCGAGGTAGCGCAGCGCCGGGTCGGCGCGGACGTCGACGACCTTGGCGAGCGGTGTGCGGACACCGGTCAGGGTCGGTGCTCCGGCGCCCGGGGAGCCCAGGACGCGCTGGCGTCCGGTTTCCGGGTCGGGTGCGGTGGGTCCGGCCGTGGTCTCCAGTTCGGTGAAGGGGGTCGGTGAGATGAGCACGATCGGAGTGTCCGGGTGGCCTTCGCGGATCGTGTCGAGGAACCCGTGCACAACGGGGACGAAGGTGCGCTCTCGCATCGCCGCGGGCCCGACGATGTTGATCCCGACCTTGAGGGTGATCAGGTCGGCCGGGGTGTCCCGGATGGCGCGGGCGACCTCCGGGTCGAGTAGGGCGTTGCCGCCGAATCCGAAGTTGGTCAGCGCGGCACCGGTCGTCAGAGCGGCGAGGGCCGGCCAGGTCGGGGTGGGGGCGGGCGCCCGCGACCCGGAAGCCGTCCGGGCTGACCGCGACAGCTGGAAGGTGTCCGGCCGGGCCGGCCGGCGTCCACAGCGGCCGTCTCGCGGTCATGTCCCACACGACCGCGCGGCCCGTGTGGTCGCTGCTGGCCAGGATCCGGCCGTCGTCGCTGAGGCTGACGGACCACAACGCGCCGGGGTGGGCGGCAGGCGGCCGGTGAACCCCTGCGCCTGGGCGCTCAGCAGCGTCCCGTGGGACTGCGGCGTGCGGGAGGTCATGGCGTGTAGCGGTAGCCCATGCCGGGTTCGGTGATGAGGTGCTTGGGGTGGGCGGGGTCGTGTTCGAGCTTCTTGCGGAGCTGGGCCATGTACTGGCGCAGGTAGTGGGTCTCCTTGACGTGTTTGCTGCCCCACACCTCGGTGAGCAGGTAGCGCTGGGGGATGAGCTTGCCGGGGTTGCGCAGCAGGATCTCCAGGATGTGCCATTCGGTGGAGGTGAGCCGCAGGCCGTCAGAGATGATCTTGCCGGCCAGGTCCACGGTGTGTTCGCCGATCTGGATGCTGGTCAGGTCGGCTTCGGCGATGGCGGCGCGGCGGGAGACGGCGCGGATGCGGGCCAGGAACTCCTCGACGCCGAACGGTTTCGTCACGTAGTCGTCGGCGCCGGCGTCCAGGGCGTCGATCTTGTCCTGGTTGCCGGTGCGGCCGGACAGCACGACGATGGGCACGCGAGTCCAGCCGCGCAGGCCGTGGATGACGTGGACGCCGTCGAGGTCGGGCAGGCCGAGGTCGAGCACCACGAGGTCGGGGTGCCACGCGGCGGCCTGGCGCAGCGCGGAGGAGCCATCGGCGGCGACCGCGACCTCGTAGTGGCGGGCGGCCAGGTTGATGCGCAGGGCGCGCAGGATCTGTGGCTCGTCGTCGACAACAAGGATCTTGGTCATGGTGCCGTCGCTCCGGAGTGGATCGGCATGCTGACGGTCATCGTGAGGCCTCCTCCTGGTGTCTCCTCGGGGGTGAGTGTGCCGCCCATGGCCTCGGTGAGCCCGCGCGAGAGGGCGAGGCCGAGGCCGACGCCGGTGCCGTTGCCGCGGTCGCCGAGCCGCTGGAAGGGCAGGAAGACGCGCTCGTGGTGCTCGGATGGGATGCCGGGGCCGCGGTCGATGACGCGGATCTCGACCTCGTCGTCGTGCCGGCTGCCCGTGATGAGTACCTTGCGGTCCTGCGGGCTGTGGCGGACGGCGTTGGCCATGAGGTTGACGAGCACGCGTTCCAGGAGGGCCGGGTCGGCCTGAATCTCGGGGAGGCCGAAGGGCACGTTGCCTTCGATGCGGTCGCGCATCGGGCCGAGGTCATCGATGGCGCGGGGGATGACGTCCTCCAGGGTGACGGGCTGCAGGGCGAGGCCGAGCGCGCCGGCCTGCAGGCGACTCATGTCGAGCAGGTTCTCCACCAGCCGGTCCAGCTGGTCGAGCGACTCGTCGGCGGTGGCCAGCAGTTCGTCGCGGTCCTCGGGAGTCCAGTCGATGTCGTGGCTGCGCAGGCTCTCGACGGCGGCCTTGGCGGCTGCCAGCGGGGTGCGCAGGTCGTGGCTGACGGCGGCGAGCAGGGCGGTGCGCATCCTGTCGGCCTCGGCTAGCGGCCTGGCCTGTTCGGCCTCTGCCTGGAGGCGTTCCTGGCGCAGGGCGACGGCGGCCTCGGCGGCGAAGGCTTCCAGCACGCGCCGGTCACTGGCGTCCAGCAGCCTGCCGCGGGCGGCGAGCACGAGACGCTCGTCGATCTGGACGTCGGTGTCGGCCACCCCGGGGGCGGTGCAGGGCGCGGCGCCTGAGGTGGCGACGATGCGCCAGGCTTCGGGTTCGGCCTGGTCGTCCGGGGTGGGCTCGGCGAGGCGTTCGAGCAGGGCGACCGAGTCCAGGCCGAACGTCTCGCGCAGCCGTCCCAGCAAGGAGGGGAGCGCGGCCTCGCCGCGGAGCACGTGCCCCGCCAGCGTGGACAACGCCTCGGCGTCGGCCCGGGCTCGCGCGGCCTCCCTGGTACGCCGGGCGGCCAGGTCGACGATCGTGCTGACCGCGACCGCGACCAGCACGAACACCACCAGCGCGAGGAAGTTCTCCGGGTCGGCGATGGTGAGCTTGCCGACGGGCGGAGTGAAGAACCAGTTGAGCAGGAGCGAGCCGCCCACTGCCGCCGCCATGGCCGGCCACATGCCGCCGATCAGCGCGACCCCGACCACCAGGCACAGGAACAGCAGGATCTCGCTGGGCAGCGAGACCACCTCGCGGAACGGTAGCAGGGCGGCGGTCAGCGCCGGCATGCCGGCCACCGCGACCGCCCAGCCGGACAGCCGGCGCCTCCTGTTCAGCGCGGCTCTGGCGCGTTCAGGCCGCTTGCGGCCCTGCTTGGCCTCCTCGTGGGTGACCAGGTGCACGTCGATGCTGCCGGAGCGCGAGGTGGTCTCCACTCCGACACCACGGGAGAGCACCTGGGCGAACCGGCCGCGCCGCGAGGCGCCGAGGACGAGCTGCGTGGCGTTGACGCCGCGGGCGAAGTCGAGCAGCGCCTGCGGGATGTCGTTCCCGACCACCTGGTGGTAGCTGCCGCCCAGGCTCTCCACGAGGGTTCGCTGGCGGGCCAGGTTGGTCGGATCTCCGCCGGTCAGCCCGTCGGCGCTGGTCACATGGACGGCCAGCAGGTCGGCGCCCTTGGTGCGGGCGGCGACGCGGGCGGCCCGCCGTACGAGCGTGTCGCCCTCGGGGCCGCCGGTCAGCGCGACCACGACGCGCTCGCGGGCCTCCCAGGTGCCGGCGATGCCGTGGTCGGCGCGGTAGCGGTCGAGCTGATCGTCCACCTTGCCCGCCACCCACAGGAGGGCCAGCTCCCGCAGCGCGGTCAGGTTACCGACGCGGAAGTAGTTCGACAGCGCCGCGTCCACTTTCTCCGGCGCGTACACGTTGCCGTGCGCCATGCGGCGGCGCAGCGCCTCCGGTGACATGTCCACCAGTTCGATCTGGGTGGCCCGCCGCACCACCTCGTCCGGGACGGTCTCGCGCTGCGGGATGCCGGTGATCTGCTCGACGACGTCGTTGACCGACTCCAGGTGCTGGATGTTGACCGTGGAGACGACGTCGATTCCGGCGTCGAGGATCTCGTCGATGTCCTGCCAGCGCTTGGCGTTCTTCGAGCCGGGCACGTTGGTGTGGGCCAGCTCGTCGATCAGCGCCACCTTGGGCGCGCGCTCAATGACCGCGTCCACGTCGAGCTCGGTGAAGGTGGCGCCCCGGTAGACGAGGGTCCTGCGTGGAATGATCTCCATACCCTCCAGCAGGGCGGCGGTCCGGGGGCGGCCGTGGGTCTCGACGAAGCCCACGACCACGTCCCGGCCGCGCTCGACCGCTCTGCGGCACTCGCCGAGCATCGCGTACGTCTTGCCGACCCCGGGAGCCGCCCCGAGGTAGACCCGTAGCCGCCCTCTCACGTCACCTCCCGTCGAGTGCCAGGTTGAGTTCGAGCACGGTGACTGCCGGCTCACCCATGAAACCGAGCGCGCGGCCCGTGGTGTGCTCCTCGATCAGCGCCTTGACCTGGTCAAGAGCCAGGCCGCGCTCCTTGGCGACGCGGGGCGCCTGCAGCTCGGCGTAGGCGAGCGAGATGTGCGGGTCCAGGCCCGAGCCGCTCGCCGTCACCGCGTCGGCGGGGACGGCGGGCGCGCCGGCGTTCCCGCGCACGGGGACGGTCCGGCCGGCCGCGTAGTCCTCGCCCGGCTTCGCGCACTCCACCTTCAGGCCCTGGTACTCGGCGATGAAAGGGGTGGCGGGGCAGACCTGGTTGACGGCTACCGCGCGGTGGGGAAAGACCTTCAGCACCGCGCCGACCCCGTCCGGCGTGCAGAACGGGCGGATGCCGCTGACGCCCTCCAGCTCGCCGGCCGCCTTGGAGCGGGCGCAGACCTGGGTGAGCAGCGACTGCTTGCCCTCGTCCAGGTTGCCTTTCTCATCTTTGGCGCCCGGCACCGGCAGGGTGTCGATGACGTCCTCCGGGCCGAGGTTGCTCGCCGAGGTGGAGGTGGGGTCGTAGCCGTCGCCGGCCGCGGACGGGCGGGACTGGAAGTACGCCCTGACCGGGTTGCCGTCGGCGTCGGTGAAGGACTGGCCGATGAGCGAGCTGCCGACGGTCTGGCCGTCCCGCTTGACGATCGAGCCGTTGGCGTGGTCGTTGAACACGGCCTGGGCCAGCCCGGTGGCGGCCAGCGGGTAGATGATGCCGGTGACCACCGTGAGCACGAGCAGCGCGCGGAGCGCCGCGAGGTGCTGGCGGATCCAGCTGGGCATGCGGTTCATTTATGACATCCCCGGAAGGAATTGAATCAGCAGGTCGATGATCTTGATGCCGATGAACGGGACGATGATCCCGCCCAGGCCGTAGAGGTACAGGTTGCGGGACAGCAGCTTGGAGGCGCTGGAGGGCCGGTACCTGACGCCCCGGAGGGCGAGCGGGATCAGCGCGATGATGACCAGCGCGTTGAAGATCACCGCGGCCAGGATCGCGGACTGCGGGCTGGACAGGCGCATGATGTTGAGCGCGTCCAGGCCCGGGTAGACGGCCGCGAACATGGCCGGGATGATCGCGAAGTACTTGGCGACGTCGTTCGCGATCGAGAACGTGGTCAGCGCGCCGCGCGTGATGAGCAACTGCTTGCCGATCTCCACGATCTCGATCAGCTTGGTCGGGTTGGAGTCGAGGTCGACCATGTTCCCGGCCTCCTTGGCGGCGCTGGTGCCGGTGTTCATGGCCACGCCGACGTCCGACTGCGCCAGGGCGGGCGCGTCGTTGGTGCCGTCACCGGTCATCGCGACCAGCCGGCCGCCCTCCTGCTCCTTCTTGATGAGCGCGAGCTTGTCCTCGGGGGTGGCCTCGGCCAGGAAGTCGTCCACGCCGGCCTCGTCGGCGATGGCCTTGGCGGTGAGCGGGTTGTCGCCGGTGATCATGACGGTGCGGATGCCCATGCGGCGCATCTCGTCGAACCGTTCCCGCATGCCCTGCTTGACCACGTCCTTGAGGTGGATCACGCCCAGCACGCGGCCCTTCTCCGCCACCACGAGCGGGGTGCCGCCGGAGGCCGAGATGCCATCCACGAGGTGGCCGATGTCGTCGGTGGGATGGCCGCCCGCGTCGCGCACCCACTTCATCACCGCCGTCGCGGCGCCCTTGCGCACCTCGCGGCCCTCGAAGTTCACGCCCGACATGCGGGTCTGTGCGGTGAACCGCACCCATTCGGCGCCGTGGATCTCGCGCTCGCGCAGCCCATAGCGTTCCTTGGCGAACACCACGATCGAGCGGCCCTCGGGAGTCTCATCCGCCAGGCTGGACAGCTGCGCCGCCTCCGCGAGCTCCTGCTCGCTCACCCCCCGCACTGGGACGAACTCGCCGGCCTGCCGGTTGCCCAGCGTGATGGTGCCGGTCTTGTCCAGCAGCAGCGTCGAGACGTCGCCCGCCGCCTCCACCGCCCGGCCGGACATGGCCAGCACGTTGCGCTGAACGAGGCGGTCCATGCCGGCGATGCCGATCGCGCTCAGCAGCGCGCCGATCGTGGTCGGGATCAGGCAGACGATCAGCGACACCAGCACGATGCCGGTCACGCCGTCGCCTGTCAGCGCGAGCGAGTCGGGCACGCCCGGGTTGATCGACTTGGAGAAGATCGCCAGTGGCTGCATGGTCGCGGTGGCGACCAGGAAGATGACCGTCAGGGCGGCGAGCAGGATGTTGAGCGCGATCTCGTTCGGCGTCTTCTGCCGGTTCGCGCCCTCCACCAGGGCGATCATCCGGTCCACGAAGCTCTCGCCGGGCTTCTGGGTGATCTGCACGATGATCCGGTCGGACAGCACCTTCGTGCCGCCGGTGACGGCTGACCGGTCGCCACCCGATTCCCGGATGACCGGGGCGGACTCGCCGGTGATCGCGGACTCGTCCACGCTGGCGATGCCCTCGACGACGTCGCCGTCACCGGGGATGATCTCCCCGGCTTCGACGATCACCAGATCGCCCTGCTTCAGCTCGGGGGCCCCGACGACGTCCCATTCCGTCGCCTCGCGGCTCTTGACGCGGCGGGCGGTGGTGTCGCGCTTGGCGGCGCGTAGCGTGGCGGCCTGCGCCTTGCCGCGCCCCTCCGCGACGGCCTCGGCCAGGTTGGCGAAGATCACGGTGAGCCACAGCCAGACGACAATGGCCCAGGCGAAGAACGACGGCTGAACGATGGCCAGCACAGTAGTGAAGACGGCGCCGATCTCCACGATGAACATGACCGGGTTGCGCCACATGACGCGCGGGTCGAGCTTGCGCAGCGCGTCCGGCAGCGACCTGATCATTTGTTTCGGGTCGAGCAGGCCGCCGCCGACCCGAGCCGTCGAGGGCTTCTCCAGCACAGGGGTTGGCATGTCTACAGCAGTCCTTCTGCGAGCGGGCCGAGCGCGAGGGCGGGCAGGAACGTCAGGGCGACCAGGATGATCGTCACGCCGACGACCATGCCGACGAACTGCGGCCGGTACGTCGGCAGCGTGCCGACGGAGGCGGGCACCGGCGCCTGCCGGGCCAGCGAGCCGGCCAGCGCCAGCACCAGCACGATCGGCAGGAACCGGCCGAGGGCCATGCACAGGCCGAGCGTGGTGTTGTGGAACGTGGTGTTGACGCTCACGCCCGCGAAGGCGGAGCCATTGTTGTTGGAGGCGGAGGTGTAGGCGTAGAGAATCTCCGACAGGCCGTGCGGGCCGGCGTTCAGGATCGCGGCGCGGCCGGTCTCGGTGGCCATCGCGACCGCCGTGCCGAGCAGCACGAGTGTGGGGGTGACCAGGAAGTACAGGGACGCGAGTTTGATCTCGCGGGCGCCGATCTTCTTGCCGAGGTATTCGGGGGTGCGGCCGACCATCAGGCCGGCGACGAACACCGTGATGACGGCCAGGATGAGCATGCCGTACAGGCCCGCGCCGACGCCGCCGGGGGCGACCTCGCCGAGCAGCATGTTGAAGATCAGCATGCCGCCGCCGATCGCGGTGTAGGAGTCGTGGAAGGAGTTCACCGAGCCCGTGCTGGTGAGCGTGGTGGCGGTGGCGAACATGCCGGAGTTCGAGACGCCGAAGCGGGTCTCGCGGCCTTCGAGAGCCTGGCCGATCGCCTGCGGCACGGTGCCGCTCGCGCTCAGCTCGGCCCACTGGGTGACGCCGACGCTGACGATCGCGATGATCGCCATCACGCTGACGATCGCGTAGCCCTGCCGGTTGTCACCGACCATCCGGCCGAACGTGCGCGGCAGGCAGGACGCGATCACCGTCAGCAGGAAGATCGTCAGCCAGTTCGTCCACGACGTGGGGTTCTCGAAAGGGTGGGCCGAGTTGACGTTGAAGATGCCGCCGCCGTTCGTGCCCAGGTCCTTGATCGCCTCCTGGGAGGCCGCCGCGGCCGGGGTGAAGGTCTGCTCGCCGCCGGTCAGCGTCGTCCACGTGCTGTGGTCGGCGAACGTCTGGATCGCGCCGCCGGCCACCAGCAGCAGCGCGGCCACGAACGCGATCGGCAGCAGGATGCGGATCGTGCCGCGGACCAGGTCCACCCAGAAGTTGCCGAGCGTGCCGGCCTTGCTGCGGGCGAAGCCGCGCACCAGGGCGATGGCCACCGCCATGCCGACCGCGGCGGAGACGAAGTTCTGCACCGCCAGGCCCGCGGTCTGCACCACGTGGCCCATCGTGGCCTCGCCGGAGTAGGCCTGCCAGTTGGTGTTGGTGACGAAGCTGACCGCAGTGTTCCAGGCCAGCGACGGCTCCACCGCCTCCATCCCGAGGGACAGGAACAGGTGGTTCTGCAGCCGCTGCAACCCGTACAGGAACAGGATCGACAGCACCGAGAACGCCAGCACGCCGCGCGCGTAGACGCCCCACCGCTGCTCGCTGTCGGCGTTGACGCCGAGCAGCCGGTAGGTGAGCCGCTCCACGGCGTTGTGCCTGGGTCCGGTGTAGACGCGGAACATGTAGTCGCCCAGCGGCTTGTAGCAGAGGGCCAGGGCGAGAAGGAGGGACCCGATGAACAGGATCCCCGCCATGGTCGATGACATCAGAAACGCTCCGGGAACAACAGGGCCGCGACCACGAAGATCACCAGGCCGACGACCACGACGAGCCCCACGGCATTGACGGCGCTCAAAGCCGCTCCACCGCCTTCACGACCAACCCCAGGACCACGAAGACCGTGATCGTCAGGGCGACGAAGATGACGTCGGTCATCCCCACTCCTCAATCTGGACAGGGTGTTCTGCCGTACCTACTGGACGGCCAGGAAATCAGCGAACCGTGAGATTGAGGGGTTTTGGTCGTTTTTGACGGTATTCATACGGCCGATGCCCGAATATTGATGCCCCCTCTACGCTCGGCCCCGCAGGCCGGCTTGCCGCGCCTTGACGCAGGTCTGCCCCGGTGCGGAGGCGGGACCATATGCTCCGCGTAGTGATGCGTGAAAACCGCGTCTGGCTTCCCTGGGGATGGCGGGGAGAGCCCGTCGTCGGGGTGCGGATGAGAAGAAATCCGCCGTAGGAGCCATTGATGCGCGCCTTCAACGGCACTCTCAAGGTCGAGTACGTGCACCGCCACCGGTTCCGCACCCGGGCCGAGGCCCGTCTGAAGATCGCGACCTGGATCGCCGACTTCTACAACACCACCCGGCGGCACAGTGCCGACGATGGCCTGCCGCCCATCACATTCGAACGCCACATGATCGAGAAGAGACAAGCCTCATCGGCCCTGTTAAGGACCGCTGTGGCTATAGACCGTCTCCACGTTTTCAGTGGATCGACAGGATGCGCTTCACTACTCTGTGATACTGTGTAGTGGAGCTTGGGGGTACAGAGTACCGGGTGGGCCAAGAAGGACTTGTGATGGACGACCTGACGGAGATGCTGAAGGGCACGCTCGAGGGCTGCGTGCTCGAAATCATTGGCAGCGAGGAGACCTACGGGTACGCCATCACGCGCCGGCTGAACGATCTCGGCTTCGCCGACGTCGTCGAGGGGACGGTCTACACCATCTTGCTGCGCCTGGAGAAGAAGAGCCTCGTCCAGGTGACGAGACGACCGTCCGAGCAGGGTCCGCCGCGCAAGTTCTACGCGCTCAACGACGCGGGGCGCGCGGAGCTCGCGACGTTCTGGGCGAAGTGGAACTACATCACGTCACGGCTCGACAAGCTCAGGGAGGGCAGGAGATGAAGTTCTGGGACACCGTCACAGGCAACGATCTCAACAGGGAATGGAAGGCGTTCGAGGCCCGGGCGGCGACGCTGCCGGACGACTACCGAGCGGCGTGGGGGCAGATTATCGGCCACCTCTTCCTCTACGGGGACTTCACGGGCCGCAACCTGATGCCGATCCTCGACGGCGCTCTGGGGCTGCTGGAGGAGACGGCGGCCGACGGGCAGAGCATCGAGGACGTGCTGGGTGACGACATCGCGGGGTTCTGCGCGGCGCTGGCCGGCTCGGAAGGCGCCCGCACCTTCCGCGACCGGTGGCGCCGGCAGTTGAACAGGAACGTCGCGAGGAAACTGGGCCGGCTGGGAGGCTGACATGGGCATCCACGACATCATCCAAGGCAAGAAGCAGTGGCGGGCGCACATGGCCCGGGTCAAGGCGCTTCCGCCCGACTACGAGATCGTCTACAAGGAGATCCAGAGGTACTACTTCAAGGTCGGTCCGATCGGCCTGGCCGACGGGTCCCTGCTCACGGGCCTCCTCGAGTTCTTCGAGGAGGGTGTCGCAGCCGGCACGGGAGTCCTGGAGCTCATCGGCGATGACGTCGCTGCCTTCGCCGACGAGCTGATCAAGGACTCGCGCACCTTCGCTGAGGTCTACCAGGAGTCCATCAGCGGGGAGCCCGGCACGGCCGGGAAGTGACACTCTCTACTTCTTGATCGGCGACTGCACATGTCGGCCGACCAGAACACCGGCGCCTCGATAGTTTGAAGCGGTCCGTGCGGTAGTCGACTGACGCACCGCGGAGCCGACGAGGTCCCGGCCGTCGCGATCGGCGCCTCCAGCCCGTTCCGGGGCCTCATGAACCCTCCGTTTCAGCCCCGTCACCGCCGTGTCCCGGTGGACGTCTTCGCCGGCAGTGGCCAGTCTCCCGGCCGCGCGGCGAGCGCTCGCGAGGGCATCGATGAACTTGGGCGCATACCCCGAATCGGCGAGTTCGCTGTCGAGCGTACGCATGTCGCACCTCGCCGGCCTGGTCGCGGTCGACGCCTTCCCGGTCGGTCCGACCGGCGGGGGCGGCGCGGAGCGAATCCGCAAGCTGTTCCGGCGCAGGCGGTTGTTCATCCCGGTCGCCGCCAGGGTGGGCCTGGCCGCGCGGATGAGCGCCGACGAGCACGCTGAGGTCAACATCGAGCTCAACGAGATCGCCGCCGCCAGCGTGCCGGTCCTCGAGCGGCTGATCTGCCCGGTGTGGTTCGTCCTGGCCGCGGGTGACAGCCTCGGGAGCCAGGAAGGGGAGATGGAACAGGGGCGGAAGGCGCTCGATCCGGTGCTCGCCCATGACCCGAACATCAAGGTGAGCGCGAAGGTCGCGAGCAACCACAGCGAGATCCTTCGCAACGACTCTCCCGCCGTCGTCCAGGTCGTACGCGAACTCGCCGCCGCCCACGGCCACTCGGTCGGCTGAACAGTACGTTTTCGCGTAGTTGTTCGAGCTGCTGGCGTTGGAAATGCATATGTAAGGACGTGGCCGGGCCGGCCTCGGGGGCCGTGCTCACCTTCTCCTATCGGCAGGTCATCGCCGCCTTCCCCGACGGCGGCGGCGCGTGCGGGGAGGCCAGGACCCACCTCGGACGGCGGGCCGGCCTGGTGGCGGGGCATCCCTGGTGATCGACTGCGTGCTGAACGTGGTCGTCTCGGTCGCCGCCGGGGGTGGCCGCGCTGACGTCATAGGCCGCCTTGGCGCCCGCGACCCGCGCCAGTCCCGTCCGAGTCGGGGGCGAAGAGCCACAACCCCTACGCGAACCAGGCGCACCCCGTCGGGATCTTGGCGCTCTGGAAGGGGCGGCCTGCGGCGCACGGGATCGCGTCACGGGCGAGAGTGCGCCGAAACTATTCGGTGTTGCTAGGTACCGGTAGTAGGTGTTACTTTGTACCAGTACTCAGCGACACCGAATAGCGGCAGAAGGAGGACGGCGATGAGCAGGCAAGTGACGGAGATGCTCAAGGGAACGCTGGAGGGCATCGTTCTGGCGATCCTGTCCGGCCGGCCCGCCCACGGCTACGAGATCACGGCGTGGCTGCGTGCCCAGGGCTTCGCCGACATCGCCGAGGGCACCGTCTACGCCCTCCTGGTCCGCGTCGAGCGGCGCGGCCTGGTCGACGTGCGGAAGGTGCCGTCGGAGAAGGGGCCGCCGCGCAAGGTGTACTCCCTCAGCGCCCAGGGACGCAAGGACCTGGACGAGTTCTGGAAGACCTGGGCCTTCCTGGCCGAACGGCTCCAACGACTTCGCAAAGGAGACAAGTAGACATGGCTGACGAATCCAAGAGCCGGTACCTGCAGTACCTGGAGCTCGTCACCGGGCCCCTGGAGGAGAAGAAGCGCTGGCGGCAGTACAAGGCCCGCGTCAAGGGGCTCCCCGACAACTACCGCACGGCGGTCGAAGCGATGGAACGGTACCTGATGCACTTCGGGCCGGCCGACGGCGCCGGCGCGATGACGATGTACGAAGACCTCATGGAGCTGTTCGAGCGGAGCGCGGCGGACGGCACCCCGATCCGCGACATCTTCGGCGACGACCCCGTGGAGTTCGTCGAGGCGTTCATGGCCAACTACCCCCTCGGACAGTACCGGACCCGCGAGCGCAACCGCTTCACCAGCGCCATCGAGCGCGCCGCGCAGGACGACAGGAAACAGTGATGACGACCCAGAAAGCTCCGGCGATCCAGGTGCACGGCCTGGAGAAGTCCTACAAGGACCTGCACGTGCTGCGCGGCGTGAACTTCGAGGTCGCGCGCGGCAGCATCTTCGCCCTGCTCGGCTCCAACGGAGCCGGCAAGACCACGGCAGTGAAGATCCTGTGCACGCTGCTCAAGCCCGACGCCGGCACCGCCCGCGTCAACGGCTTCGACGTGGCCACGCGGGCGGCCGACGTCCGCGAGTCCATCAGCCTCACCGGCCAGTTCGCCGCCGTGGACGAGATCCTCAGCGGGCGCGAGAACCTCGTGCTGGTCGCCCGCCTGCGCCACCTCAGGAACCCCGGCCAGGTCGCCGACGACCTGCTCGCCCGCTTCTCGCTCACCGACGCCGGCGCCCGCAAGGTGGCCACCTACTCCGGCGGCATGCGCCGCCGCCTCGACATCGCGATGAGCCTGATCGGCGACCCGCCCGTCATCTTCCTGGACGAGCCCACCACCGGCCTCGACCCCCAGGCCCGCATCGAGGTCTGGCAGGCCGTCAAGGAGCTCGCCGAGGGCGGCACCACGGTGCTGCTCACCACCCAGTACCTGGACGAGGCCGAGCAGCTCGCCGACCGGATCGCGATCTTGCACGAAGGCCGGATCATCGTCAACGGCACCCTGGACGAGCTCAAGCGGCTGCTGCCGCCCGCCAAGGTCGAGTACGTCGAGAAGCAGCCAACCCTCGAGGACGTGTTCCTGTCCCTCGTCGGCACGAAAGCCTGAGGAACCCCGCCATGAGCAAGCACTTCTTCGGCGACACCACCGTCCTGCTCGGACGGTCCCTGCGCCACATCACCCGCAGCCCCGACACCATCATCACCACCGCCATCATGCCGATCGCCATGATGCTCATGTTCGTCTACGTCTTCGGCGGTGCCATCAGCATCGGGTCCGGCACCTCGTACGTGAACTACATGCTGCCCGGCATCCTGCTCATCACGGTCGCCTCGGGCATCGCTTACACCGCCTACCGGCTGTTCATGGACATGCAGGGCGGCATCTTCGAGCGCTTCCAGTCGATGCCGACCGCCCGCTCGTCGGTGTTGTGGGCGCACGTGCTGACCTCGCTGGTCGCCAACCTGGTCTCGCTCGTGATCGTCATGCTGGTGGCCCTGCTGATGGGCTTCCGCTCCAGCGCCGGAGTGCTGGCCTGGCTGTCGGTGGCCGGCATCCTGGTCCTGTTCACCCTGGCGCTGACCTGGATCGCCGTCATCCCCGGCCTGTCGGCCAAGACCATGGAGGGCGCGAGCGCGTTCTCCTACCCGCTCATCTTCCTGCCCTTCCTCAGCTCGGCCTTCGTGCCCACCGACACCATGCCCACGGTCCTGCGCGTCTTCGCCGACAACCAGCCGGTCACCTCCATCGTCAACGCCATCCGCGCCCTGTTCGCCGGGCAGCCGGTCGGCAACGACATCTGGGTCGCGCTGGCCTGGTGCGTCGGCATCCTCGTCGTCGCCTACGCCTTCGCCATGAGTACCTACCGCCGCAAGATTTCCTGAAAGGGACAGACCATGACCCACACCCTCCCCTCGATGCCCACCAGCCGCACCTCCGGCTGTCCCTTCGACCCGCCCAAGGAGCTGATCGACGCCCGGGAGCAGAGCCCGATCAGCCGTTTCACCTTCCCCGACGGCCACCAGGGCTGGGTGGTCACCGGCTACGACCTGACCCGCTCGATCCTGGCCGACCCCCGCTTCAGCTCCCGCCGGGAGCTCATGCACCACCACCCGGTCATCGACTACGGCGACATCGAGGTGCCCCCGGCGCCGCCCGGTGAGTTCCTGCTGATGGACGAGCCGCAACACGGCCGCTATCGCAAGCCGCTGGTCGGCAAGTTCACCGTCCGCCGGATGCGGTTGCTCACCGAGCGGGTCGAGCAGATCACCGCCGAGCACCTGGACGCCATGGAGAAGGCCGGGCCGACCGTGGACTTGGTGACGGCGTTCGCCAAGCCGATCCCGGCCATCGTGATCTGCGAGCTGCTCGGCGTGCCGTACGAGGACCGGGGTTTCTTCCAGGACCACATCGACAAGTTCCTCGGCGGCGAGGCCAGCGACGAGGAGGTGGGCACCGCCTACGTCGCAGTCCAGCAGTACCTCGCCGAGCTGGTCGCCGCCAAGCGCGCCAACCCCACCGACGACGTGCTCAGCGACCTGCTCGACAGCGACCTCACCGACGAGGAGTTGCAGGGCATGGCCCTGATCCTGCTGTCGGCCGGCTTCGACACCACCGCCAACATGCTCGCCCTGGGCACCTTCGCCCTGCTGCAGAACCCCGACCAGACGGCCGCGCTACGCGCCGACCCGTCGCTCACCGACCAGGCGGTGGAGGAACTGCTGCGTTACCTGACGGTCGCCAAGCAGTTCTTCCGGGTCGCGCTGGAGGACGTCGAGCTGGGCGGCCACACCATCACCGCCGGCTCGACGGTCGTCCTGGCCCTCAACACCGCCAACCGCGACCCCGCCCGCTTCACCGACCCCCACACCCTCGACATCCACCGGCAGGACGGCGGCCACCTGGCCTTCAGCCACGGCATCCACCAGTGCCTGGGCCAGCAGCTCGCCCGCGTCGAGATGCGCGTGGCCTTCCCGGCCCTGCTCAACCGCTTCCCGACCCTCCGCCTGGCCGTACCGGCCGAACAGGTCGCCCTGCGCCCGGAGATCGCCGACATCTACGGCGTCAAGAGCCTCCCGGTCACCTGGGACGCGTAACCACGAAGCGGACGTGGGCAGCTCAGTCGCCAGAGCCGCGAAGCCGGCGCTTGCACCGTCACACCAGATGATCCCGAAATCTTGGACCAATTGAGAGGAATGACGTCATGCCCAACGGAACACCCGAGCAGGGAAACATCGGGCGCCGGACCGTGCTGAAGGGCATGCTGGGCGCCGGCGCGCTCGCCGGCACGCACGCCGCCCTCACCGGCCCCGCCGGCGCCTCCGTGGACGACGGCGAGCGCGGCGTCGAGCACGGCTGGGGAAAGGTCGCCGACGCGTTCCGCAAGAACTTCCAGAATCCTGGCGAGGTCGGTGCGGCGTGCAGCGTCTACGTCGGCGGCCGCCCTGTCGTCAACCTGTGGGGCGGCCTGGCCGATCGCGAGGCGCGGCGGCCATGGCGCAAGAACACCATCGTCCAGGTCGCCTCCACCACGAAGGGCGCCACCGCCATCTGCGCCCACCTGCTGGTCCAGCGCGGCCTGCTGGACCTGGACGCCCCGGTGGCGCGCTACTGGCCGGAGTTCGCCGCCGCCGGCAAGGAGCAGATCCCGGTGCGCTGGTTACTGTCGCACCAGGCCGGCCTGCCGATCGTGGACGGGCCGCTGACGTTCGAGCAGGCGTGCGCCTGGCACCCGGTCATCCGCGCGCTCGAAGCGCAGAAGCCGCTGTGGCAGCCGGGCACCGAGCACGTCTACCACAGCGTCACCTACGGATTCCTGGTCGGCGAGGTCGTCCGCCGGATCACCGGCAAGTCGCTCGGCACCTTCTTCGCCGAGGAGGTGGCCGCCCCGCTCCGGCTGAGCGCCTGGATCGGGCTGCCGGAGAAGCAGGAGAAGCGGGTGGCCCGGCTCCACGAGGCCGCCCCGTTCAGCTACGAGGAACTGCTGGCCGGGCTGATCGCGACCACCGGCCTCGACGCGGACACGGTCACCGCCTGGGTGAACGCCGTGTGGGCGCCGGGCTCGGTCCAGGCCCGCGCCGGCGATCTCGCCGGCGCCCTGACCGACCCCGCGGTCTACGCCACGCGCGCCTGGCGCGCCGCCGAGTTCCCGGCCGCGAACATGATCGCCGACGCCCGGTCGGTGGCTCGCATGTACGCCGCCACCGTCAGCGACGTCGACGGGGTACGACTGCTCAACCCATCGACCGTCGAGCGGATGACGGACGTGCAGACCGACACGACGCGGATGCATGGGCTGCCGCCCGGCCTGAACGTTCCGGCCGACCGCTCGTTCTGGATGTCGCTCGGCTTCTGGCGGGCCTGCCAGCCGATGCCGATGACCGGGCCTGCGTCGTTCGGGCACCCGGGCTCCGGCGGCTCGATCGGCTTCCCCGACCCCGACGCCGGCGTCGGCTTCGCCTACGTCACGAACCTCTGGAACTACCGGCCCGACGACCCGCGCGCGGCAAACCTGGCCACGGCCGTCCGCGCCTGCCTCGGCTGACGGCGGCCCGGCACCCGGTCGAGATCGGGCATGGCCGGCCCGGGGGTGTCGCTCCGGGCCGGCGGAAGGAGAACCTGATGACGCAAGAGTTCCCCGTGCGGGGTCTGGAGAAGACTTCCCCGCGGGCGCTGCGCGCGTCCGACGCGGACCGCGACCGGGTCACCGAGCTGCTGCGCGCCGCCGTCGCCGACGGCCGGCTCGACATCGGGAGCGATCCGGTCAGCCCTTGATGAAGCGGCGGGTCATGTGCCGGCGCACGGGCGGCAGGGCGGCGAGGCGCAGCGGCAGCTGAGTCAGCCACAGCAGGACCGGGTTGGCGGGGGCGTAGACGCCTTTGACCCGGCGGCCGAGCTTCTGTTTGCGTTCGGCTTCGGGCCGGATGGCGGCCTCCCAGGCGGCCAGGGCGGCGGGGACGTCGCAGGGGCGCTTGGCCAGTTCGGTGCCGAGCCGGTCGGCTCCGCCGACGGCCAGCGCGGAGCCGTACCCGGCGAACAGGGTGACGCACCAGGCCGCGTCGCCCAGCAGCACCACCCGGCCGTTGCTCCAGCGCGGGGCGACGACCTGGCTGATGGTGTCGAAGTAGACCGACTCGGCCCGCGCCAGAGCGGCGAGGGCTTCGGGAATGACCCAGCCCAGATCGCCGTAGACGCGTCCCAGCTGGGTGGCGACATCCTCACCGGGACGGGCGTGCTCGGCCCGGTAGCCGAAGAAGGCGACGTTGCGGCCATCGCCGACGCTGATGAAGGCCGCGGTACGGCCGTTGGACGACAGGGTGCCGGTCGCGCCGGGCGCGATGGTGTCGGGCCGCCGATCCAGCATGAAGACGGCGACCCTGTGCTCCAGGTCGAGCAGGAAGTCCTCTTCCGGGCCGAAGGCCAGGGCGCGGGTGGCCGAGTGCAGGCCGTCGGCGCCGATCAGCAGGTCGGCCTCCTCGACGGTGCCGTCGGTCAAGCTCACGCGGACGGCCTGGTCGTCCTGGTCCACGTGCGTGAGGGTGGTGCCGAAGCGGATCTCGGTGCGGCCGCGGACCTTGTCGTACAGGACGGCTTCCAGGTCGCCGCGCAGGATGGTGATGGAGCGCGGCCCGGTGGTGGCGGCGATGGTGGCGCGGTCGAGGGAGAAGCGGCGTTCGCCGTTCGGCTTGTGGTAGACGAGTTCGGTGGTGTCGAACGCCTGGGCGCGCAGGTCGGCCAGGATGCCCATGCGTTCCGCAGCGTCGTAGCCGATGCCGCCGAAGGTGACGGCGTAGCCGCCGCCGCGGCGGGCGGGCGCGCGTTCGACGATGAGGGTGTCCCAGCCGGCCTGGTGCAGGCGCAGGGCGGTGGCCAGGCCGGCGATGCCGGCTCCGATGATGATGGCGCGCATGATGAGGGGCTGCCCTTTTCGTCAGTGGGAGAGCTGGGCGAGCAGCCGCTGTTCGGCGGCGGCGTCCAGCCAGGTGTCAGGGGAAGGGGCGTCCGCGCGGGGCGTGGGGTCGCCTTCGGCCTGGAGCCAGGCCCAGGTGCCGGCGAGGGTCTCGCGTAGCGGGCGCGTGGTGAGGCCTTCGGCCAGGGCGGCGCTGACGTCGGCGTCGTGCATACCGCTCGGGACGCTGCCGTCCGGCAGCCGCAGCCCGAGCTCCATGCCGAGCGGCAGGCCGTAGTGCTGGAGTAGCTCCGGCGGCGCCCACACCAGTTCGGTGTCGAAGCCGGTGACCTCCAGCGCCGTGGTGAGCAGGTCGCCGAGGGTGATCGCGCCGGGTGGGCCGGTCACGGTGAAGGCGCCGGCCAGGCCGCGTTCGGCCGAGGAGAGCATCCAGGTGGCCAGGTCGCGGACGTCGAGGTATTGCAGGGGCGTGTCGGCGGGAGCGGGGGCCAGGATGCGGCCGCCCCTTTCCAGGCGGCGCAGCCACCACGGGATACGGCCGACGTCCTCATACGGGCCGAGGATCATTCCGGCCCTGGCCAGCAGCGCTCGTCCGGCGAAGGATTCGGTGACGGCGAGTTCGCCGCCGCGCTTGGCTGCGGCGTAATCGGCGGCGTCCTGACTGGCGGGGTCGCCGTCCACGAGCGGGGCGCTCTCGTCGGCGGCGGGCGGCCAGGGCCAGCGGTGCACGCCGCGGCTGGAGACGTAGCCGTAGTGCCCGGCCCGGCCGGCCAGCAGGCGGGCGCTGTCACGGACCGTCCGAGGCGCCCAGGCCCAGGTGTCAACGACCGCGTCCCATTCTCCGGCGCCCAGCGCCCGGCGGACAGCCTCGGGGACGGTGCGGTCGGCGATGAGCGTCTGTACTCCGGGCGTGGGTTCGCGGCTGAGGCCGCGGTTGAGCGTGCTCACCTCATCCCCGCGCTCCAGCGCGGTCTCCACGACGGCGCGGCCCACGTGGTGGCTGCCGCCGAGCACAAGGACTTTCATGATGCTCCCGACATGAGGGGCAGCCAGAGGGCTGAGGGGTTGTGGTGATCGTGGAAGATCTCGTGCTGTGAGGCGCGCAGGCCTTGTCCGGTCGCGAGCGGTTCGCCGGTGCCGGGGTTGCGGCCGAAACGGGGGTGGGCGCCGCTGGAGACCTGCAGCCGGATGCGGTGGCCGCGCCGGAAGCGGTGGGCCATCGGCCACAGGTCGATGTCGGCGACGCGGATGTCACCGGGCTCGTGCAGCCGGACGATGCCGTCGCACACGTTGACCGATCGGCCCCGCGTGTCCACGTCGCATATCCGGGCGAAGTAGTCGACGTGCGGGTTGGCCGAGCGCGCGTGCAGCCTCACGCGTACCGGGCCGACGGCTTCAACGTCTTCGCCCAGCGGCGTGGTGGTGAAGGTGAGCACGTCAGCTCTGGCCTCGACGGAGCGGTTGTCCTTCGCGCCCGCCGACAGGCCCACTTGCGTGCCGCCGATGGTGGGGGTGGGGTCGGTGGGGTCGTAGCGATAGCGGCTGGGCGCGGCATGGCCGTCGTGCCGGGTTCGGCTCAGCCCGCCGCCCGGGTGCAGGAACCAGGGGGTCGGCTGGTGCGCGGGCGGCCAGGCGGGCACGTCGATCCAGCGGCCCGCGCCGGTGACGAACAGCCGGACGCCCGAGGGCGCCTGCCGTCCGAGCAGCGTGGCGTCCAGTGCGGCGAGCGCATCAGCCAGCCCTTCGCGGGTGTAAAGCCCGCGACCGTGCCCCCACGGGCCGACCAGCAGCCGCACGCTCCGACCGGCGGCGAGTAGGGCGGCGTGGTCGGCCAGCATTCCCGGCAGGAAGAAGTCGTGCCAGCCGCCCTGCAGATGCACCACCGGCGGCATCCGCGCAACGTTGGCACGGTGATCGGTGCTCGCCCAGTACGGCTCGGCGGGACTGTGGCCGACCCAGTCCCGAAACCACGGCACCAGGTGCCCGGTCAGTGCCTGATCGGCCTCCACCAAGGGGAGGGTGAGCGTGGCGCGCGTCAGCCGCCGCGCGGCGCCGACCAAGCCGGCCATCTGGCGCGCGATGCCGTAGCCGCTGGTGAACATCCGCTCCACCAGCTGTACCCAGCCCAGCGCGTTCCCGGTCGCGAACGCGCCGCCCGGGTACATGAAGCGTTCGGCGAAGGAGGACGGCGCGTCCTGGATCAGCGCGATCTTCCATTCCGGGATTTCGCGGGCGGCCAGCTCCCACTGCACGAAGCCGAGGTAGCTGGCACCCCAGGTGGCCAGCTCGCCGCCGAACCACGGCTGGGCGCGCAGCCAGCTCAGCGTGCCGTCGCCGTCGGCCGGGTCGATGACGAACCCGTCGAAGTGGCCGCCTGAGCCGGCCGTGCCACGCAGGCTCTGATACAGCACCTGGTAGCCGCGCTCGGCCAGCAGCGCCGGAAGCCGGTCCAGGGCGTTGCCCCGGCCGTACGGGCTGCGCAGCAGCACCAGCGGCGGCCGGTCCAGATCGGCCGGGTAGTAGTGGGTGGCCAGCAGTCGCACACCGTCGGCGGCCGGGATCTTCACGTCGCGGCGCACGCGCACCTGGTGACGCAGGGCGGGGCGCACACCGTACAGACGACTGAGCAGGGTCATGACCGGTCAACTTCCTGTCGAGGCTGATGGGAGGTCACATCGCCGACCAGGCTTCCCGGCACACCATCGAACCTCTCGGGGAGGCCGATGCGCGAACTATACCGACTTTTCAGAAATTTCTGAAGGGTCGGTGTGTTCGGTATTCTGTTTCTCCTCAAGGAGGCGAACACGTGAGCGACCGGAATGAGCAGTGGCAGGCGGCGGAACGGCTGGCCCTGACCCTGATTGAAGGCGGACTGCAGCGCATGGCCGCGCGCACCCTGGCCGTCTTCCTGTTCACCGACCAGGAGAGCGTCACCGCCGGCGAGATCGCAATACGGCTGGAGGCCAGCGCGGGCTCGGTGTCGGGCGCGATCAAGTCCCTGGCCACGGTCGGGCTGATCGAACGCCTGCCCTCACCCGGCAGCCGGCGCGAGCACTACCGGCTCCGCGACGACGCCTGGGCCACTCTGTTCACCAGCCAGAACACCGTCATCCAGGCTATGCTCCAGGCCGCGGCCGCCGGGATCGCCGCCACCGACGAGAGCGGACCCGCCCATCAGCGCCTGGCCCAGATGCACGCCTTCTACGACTTCCTGCTCAGCGAGCTCCCTGCGCTGCTGCAGCGCTGGCACCGGCAGACCCGATGACCACAGTCCGGCCGGCCCGCATCCGGAAATCTCAGCCTTTGCCAACCCGGTACGGGTTTCGCGATTCATACGTCTTCTTGACGCCTTGCCCTCCTCCGCTGCCCCTGTGGCCTGGGTAAGGTGCGAGGCGTCTTGACGGGGTCTGCTGAAGGGTGCCCTTCATGGTGCTGGCGCAGCGGTCGGTCGCCGACCGCGCCGTTCACGGCCGGCAGGGCTACGGTCCAGGCCGCGCTCGTGTCGGGTTCCCGATCTGCGCGGTCGTGGCCTGGCCGCTCCGGATGACTCGCAGGCTCTGTGCGCACAGCCCGGGTGCGGGGGTTGTCGTGGACCGGCTCGGCGCGCATGTGCCTGCGGCATGAGACGGTGGCCACGGGTCCTTGACTGGTTCCAGCACCCGGCGCGGGTGATCGTCACCGGCTTCGGGATGGCGGTCGTGATCGGCGCGGCTGTGCTCGCCCTGCCGATCGCCACCGAGTCAGGGGAGTCGGCCGGTCTGCTGGCCGCCCTGTTCACCGCCACCTCGGCGGTGTGTGTCACCGGGCTGGTGGTCGTGGACACCCCGACGCACTGGTCGATGGTCGGGGAGAGCGTGATCGCCGGGCTCATCCAGGTCGGTGGGCTGGGCATCATGACCCTGGCGACCCTGTTCACCGTCCTGGTGGCCGGGCGTCTCGGGCTGCGTGCCAGGATCTTCGCCCAGGCCGAGACCAAAACGCTGAGCATGGCTGACGTGCGGCACGTGGTCCGGCGCGTGGTGGTCTTCAGCCTGCTGTGCGAGGCCGTCACGGCGGTGATCCTCACCGGCCGGTTCTTGCTCGGCTATGGCGAGCCGTGGGGCCGAGCCGTCTATCTGGGGGTCTTCCACGCGATCTCGGCCTTCAACAACGCCGGCTTCGCTTTGTGGCCGGACAGTGTGATGCGCTTCGTCGCCGACCCGTGGATCTGCCTGACCATCGCGGCCGCGGTGATCGTGGGCGGGCTCGGCTTCCCGGTGGTCTTCGAGCTGCTGCGCGGTTGGCGCCGGCCCCGCCGCTGGTCGGTGCTGACCAGGATCACCGTCGGCGTCACCGCCGTCCTGCTGGCCGCAGGGACGCTGGTCTTCCTGGCCGCGGAGTGGCACAACCCCAAGACGCTGGGCACGCTCGATGACTCCGGCAAGCTGCTGGCCGCCTTCTTCGCCGCTGTCATGGCGCGTACCGCGGGCTTCAACAGCGTCGACATCGCCGGCATGGATCCCACCAGCTGGCTGGCCACCGACCTGCTGATGTTCATCGGCGGCGGCAGCGCCGGCACGGCGGGCGGCATCAAGGTCACCACGTTCGGCCTGCTCGCGTTCGTCATCTGGGCCGAGATGCGCGGCGAGCGCGAGGTCAACGTCGGTCATCGCCGCCTGCCGGAGCCGGCGCAGCGGCAGGCTCTGGCGATCAGCCTCATCAGCGTGGCGCTGGTCGCGCTGTCGACGTACCTGCTCCTGGCGCTGACCTCGCACAGTCTGGACCGGGTGCTGTTCGAGGTCGTCTCGGCCTTCGCCACGGTCGGCCTGTCCACCGGGATCACCGCCGATCTCCCACCGGCCGGCCACCTGTTGCTGGTGATGCTCATGTTCATCGGCAGGATCGGCCCGCTCACCCTGGGCACAGCCCTGGCGCTGAAAGACCGGGCCCGCCGCTACCAGTTGCCCGAGGAGCGCGTCATCGTCGGCTGAGGTGAGGAGACGGCGATCCGATCGTGGTGCTGATCGGGGTGCCTGATCGCTCGCACGCGGGCCGAGGCGCTCACCCGGCAGCAGGGACGCGTGCAGGTGCCATGGGGTCGGACCGGAGGTGCCCTGCCGCAGATACGCCGCGTGCCGCGGCAAGGACGGCCCGCGAGATGTGGCGTGGCCGGCATCTGGAGGAGACAGGGCGGCGCTGTTACTGTCCTTGGTGGAGCGCCGGGAAGTCTGGTCGGCAACGTCATATCGGACCGGCTTCGTGGAGGCGCCCCATGGCGAGCAGTCCCGCCATCCTCATCAGCGGCTTGACCAAGTCTTTTGGTACGGCCCGTGCCCTGGACGGGCTCGACCTGGTCGTACAGACCGGCGAGGTCCACGGCTTCCTCGGCCCGAACGGCTCGGGCAAGACCACCACCTTGCGGATCCTGCTCGGCCTGCTGCGCGCCGGCTCCGGGCACGCCGAACTGCTCGGCGGGCACCCCTGGCGCGACGCGGTCGAGCTGCACCGGCGGCTGGCGTACGTGCCCGGCGACGTCGTGCTGTGGCCCACCCTGTCCGGCGGCGAGGCCATCGACCTGCTCGGCCGCATGCGCGGCGGGTTGGACAGGCGGCGCAAGACGGCGCTGCTGGCGCGCTTCGCCCTCGACCCCGCCAAGAAGGGCCGCACCTATTCCAAGGGCAACCGCCAGAAGGTGGCCCTGATCGCCGCGCTGGCCTCGGACGTCGAGCTGCTGCTGCTGGATGAGCCGACCTCCGGGCTGGACCCGCTGATGGAGGCCGCTTTCCGCGAGGTCATCGGTGAGGAACGCGGCCGCGGCCGGACGGTGCTGCTGTCCAGCCACAGCCTGTCGGAGGTCGAGGCGCTCTGCGATCAGGTCACGATCATCCGCGACGGTCGGACGGTGGAGAGCGGCACGCTGGCCACTCTGCGTCATCTCACTCGCACCACCATCGACGCCGACCTCGACGCCGTCCCCGGCGGCCTGGCCGCTGTGGCGGGCGTGCACGGCCTGACCGTAGACGGCTCCCGGGTCCACTGCCAGGTCGACGGCGAACATCTGCAGGCGGTGCTGCGCCTGCTCACCGGCTCCGGGGTGCGCGCGCTGACCTGCCGGCCGGCCACCTTGGAAGAGCTGTTCCTGCGCCACTACCAGGCCGCGGCAGGACCGGCATGACCGGCATGACCGGCACGCCGACGTTGGTACGGCTGGCGCTGCGCCGTGACCGCGTAGCGCTACCCGTCTGGACCGTCGTGATCGCCGGAGTCATCGTCGCCAGCGCCGCGGCCATCGCCGAGCTGTATCCGCAGGCAGGTCAGCGCATCGCGCTGGGCCTCACCATCAGCGCCACCCCCGCCCTGCAGGCGCTGACCGGGCCGGTGTTCGACGCCGGCTCGGTCGGCGGGCTGACCGCCTGGCGGGCCACCACCGTGACGGCCGTGCTGGCCGCGTTGATGAGCATCCTCATGGTGACCCGGCACACCCGCGCGGAGGAGGAGAGCGGCCGCGCCGAACTCATCGGCGCCGGACCGATCGGCCGCCAGGCGATCCCGGCCGCGGCGGTGCTCCTCGCCGCGGCCACGAACCTCCTCATCGTCGTGCTCATCACGGCGGGTCTGACCGGCCAGAGACTGCCCGCGGCGGGCGCGTTGGCCTTCGGCGCCGCGGTGGGCGGCACCGGCTGGGTGTTCACCGGCGTCGCCCTCCTCGCCGCCCAGCTCACCACACACGCACGCGCCACCAACGCCTTGTCCGCCGCGGTCCTCGGGCTGGCCTTCCTGCTGCGCGCCCGCGGCGACGCCGCCAAGGTGGAGATCCTCGCGTGGCTGTCCCCGCTGGGCTGGGCCCAGCGGGTGCGAGCCTTCGCCGGCGAGCGCTGGTGGGTGCTCGCGCTGCTCGCCGCCACCGGCCTGGCGCTGGGCGCGGCGGGGGCGCTGCTGGCCAGGC
>NZ_BAAAMU010000137.1:0-28386 GCF_039529435.1 Nonomuraea maheshkhaliensis | reverse complement strand
CACGCGCCGGCGGCCGGGGCGCCCACGTGTCCGCCGACGCGGTCCCACCTGCGGGCCCCGCCGGCTCGGTCCGGCTCGTGGATCCCGCCGGCTCGGTCCGGCTCGCCGGTGCGGCCCTGTTCGCGGGTGTCGCCGGGTCGGCGCGGCGCGTGGGTGCCGCAGGTTCGGACCGGTCGGCGGTCGCGGGGTCGTACGTGACGGTCTCCAGCAGCCGGATGCGCTCCTCCACCGGCGTCCCGTCGGTGATCCCCGCCCTCCTGACCACCGCCACCAGTTGCTTGCGCGCGTACGCCGCCACCGCCATCGCCGCGATGTCCCCGTACCTGTCGGCCTGGTCCGGCGCCCGCAGATCGACCCGCGCCCGGCGTGAGGCCCGCGACGACGGCCCCGGCCAGCCCTGGAGGAAGACGACCTCGGCCCCCTGCTGCAGATCGTCGCTCTCGTACGTGGAGAACGTCTCGGGATAGTGCCCCAGCAGCAGGTCCAGGATGTCCACCAGCCCCCACAGCTGCACGACGGCGTCACCGCCCGACGCCACCGACAGGGCGGTCCTGCCCCGGGAGCGCAGCGCCTCGGAGACGATGGGCGCGAGCGCCGCCGCCCCGGCCCGAGCCTGCCGGTCGAGCGCCGCCCCGGCCTCGGAGTACGGCTCGATCATCCGGGCCAGGTCGAGCGGCACGTCGTCGGCGGGCAGCAGCGAGGCCCAGCCGGGAGCCAGCGCGAGCGCCTGGCGTACGTTCGGCATCGGCGAGGGCAGCGAGGCCGAGCCGCCGAGGTACGCCTGCACCTGGATGGTCCGCCTGCTGTCCGACCCGCCGGTCCGGGTGCGGGCGAGCACCACCACCCGGCCGTCCACCACGAGCCGGCAGACGCTGACGCCCGGCGCGGGCCCTGGGTCGAGCCAGGGCCCGAGCTGGTGGTACCAGCCCGCGGTCTCCGGCAGGGAGGAGCGGACGGGACCGAGGCCCGTGCGCTTGTTGTCCCATTCGAACTGGATCCAGTCGATGCTCGAATAACGCCCCATCATGTCCCCACCTCGGGATAGCCGCGCAGGACGCCGGTCATGGCGAAGAGCGAGATCAGGGGCGCCAGGACGCGCCGCGGGCGCACGCCCCTGGGGAAGCGCCCGTCGGCCGCGGCGCCTCCCGTGGCCGAGACGAAGTGCAGGGTGCACTTGCGGCACTTGTCGTACGGGCTCAGCCACGCCTGCGCGCCCCGCCGGTGCAGGAAGGCGTAGACGTCCCTGCTCTCCTTCAGGACGTCGGCCGGGTCGAGCCGGTCGGGGTCGGCGTACAGCCAGGTGTCGACCGGGTCCTGGAAGCGCACGGCGTCGCTCTTGGTGACCGCGATGACGGCGGGGACGTCGAGCCGCCCGCCGGTCTTGGGCAGCCGGTCCAGCACGGCGCGGAAGGAGTCGTCGCCCAGCCTGGCCGACCTGGTGGCCGCGTCGATCACGAAGAGCAGCCCGCCGACGGCGGGCACGAACCTGGTCGCCTCGTGCGTGGCGCTGCGCAACTGCTCGCCGGCGATGTCGAAGAAGGCCACCGCCGTGGTGTGCGTGCCGTCGTTGACCAGCAGCGCGTCCACGGGTTCCGCGCTGGACCTGTGGGCGGTGCGCGACAGCGCCTCCCGCTCGACGACCAGCGGGTTGACGTAGGAGTCGACGTACTGGGCGTGCCGCTCGATGTCCACGGCGTCCGTGGTCAGCCCGTACGGCCGCAGCCCGCCCTGCTCGATGGCCCCGATCATCGAGGCCAGCAGGTGCGTCTTGCCCGTCTCAGGCCCGCCGACCAGGCCGATCACCAGCGGCCTGCCGTGCCGGACGTAGGTGTAGGGCAGGTGGTGTTCGAGGCCCGGGTCGGCGACGGGGGCCGGGCAGCGCACGTGGGCGGCCCGCAGCAGGTCCTCGCGGCGGGCCCCGGTCACGTTCTCCAGGGAGAGCGGCTGGTAGCGGCCCGCCGGGGTGCGCTCGTAGAGCTCGTCCTCGCTCCAGTCGAACTCGTGCAGGCAGATCGGGCAGAGGATCACCGGTTCACCAGCCACAGGACGAGGAGCAGGACGAGCAGTACGTCCAGCGGCAGCCAGCGTGTCAGCCAGGTGCGCCGCGGCTCCTCGCCGGCCGGCGCCGGCTGGACGCGCGTGCGGTCGTCGAAGGCCGGAGTGGCCGGAGCGGCGGTGGCGTCGGCGGGGTCGCGCCGCGCCTCGCGGGCCCGGTCGAAGGCGACTCGGCCCTCCTCCAGCGCCAGATCCCGCTCCACGGGAATGGACTGCATCGGGTCGGGCGCCCGCAGCCGGGCCAGCACCTCGCTCGCCGTCGGTGGGGCGGCGGAGAAGACGTCGTGGATGGCCTGCAGCGCCGGGGTGGCGGCGAGGTCGGGCCGGTCGGCCACGTCGCGGCCGGTGATCGTCCGGTAGAGCACCATGCCCGCGCTCCAGAGGTCGTCGGAGGTGGAGGCCACGCCCACCCCCTCGCGCTGCGCCGGGGAGGCGTAGGGGGCCTCGCCCAGCCGCAGCCGCCGGGCGCCGGCCAGGGTGGCGTGGCTGAGGTCGGTGAGCTGCACGGTGGTCCCGTCCCAGCGCACGGTGGACGGGTCGATGCGCCGGTGCACGATGCCGCAGGCCGACAGGATGCGCACGGCGCGGAAGAGGCTGACCTGCAGCCCCCGCTGCTCGGCGATGAGCAGCGCGCCGTAGTACCGGGTGACCGGCTCGCCCCTGCGGTCCGACAGGAGCACGAACGGCTCCTCCGCGTCGAGGCTGTAGCCGAGCAGCCGGGGCAGCTCGGGCGGGTAGTCCCCGCGCAGTCGGGTGAGCAGCCTGGCGCCCATGCGGGCCTCGTTCTCCAGCAGGTCGTAGAGGTATTCGCGGTCACGGCCCTCGGCGCGCGGGACCCGCCGCTGCACGAGGCGGGTGCCCTGGACGACGAGGGTGAGCCGGCGTTCGAACGGGTCGTGCCACGGCTCCGCCTCCACCTCCCAGGTCACCGGATCGCCCTCGGGGGTGTTGAAGCTCAGCGGCTCAGGTTCCATCCCCACTCCAGTTCTCCTCCACCGTCCCCGGCCGCAGCGGCACCAGCCGCAGGGTGCCGGCGTACTGGCCGGACCTGGTCCACACGACGCCGGGCGGGTTGCCCTGGCCCCTGACCGCCCTGGGCGCGAACCGCACCGCGGACGCCTGCCGCAGCAGCACCGCGAGGTCGCGGTCGCCGCACAGCTGCAACATCTGGCCGCCCGGCTGCGCCCGCAGCGCCCGCACCACCTGCTGGGACTGCCGCCACACCGCGTCCACGAGCTCCTGGCGGCCCGCGTCGCCGGTGCCGAAGTCGGGTCGCTCCTGCACGCCCCGGTGGGCCAGGTGGTAGCGGTACTGCCGGAGCGTCTCGTCGATCCGGCGGTCCAGCCCGGCCTGGACGTCGCGGTAGTCGCCGTGTTCGAGTGCGGTCCAGCCGGGCTCCAGCCAGCCCGTCACCGCGTCGAGCAGGTCACCGGTGATCACCTCGCGCAGCTGGCCGCCCCGGTCGCGCAGGCGCACGGTGACCTCCTCGTCCAGCGCCGGGCCGGCGGCGGCCTGGCCGGCCTCGGCCCGGCTCCAGTCCATCAGCGTCCCCGCCACCTGCCCGCAGGCGTCGTTCAGCGCCGCCGCCAGGGTGCGGGCGGCGTCGGAGGTGTGCGTACGGGCCTGGCCGAGCATCCACTCGCTGGCCGCCACCCGTTCCAGGCGTGAACGCAGCTCGTCCAGCGCCGTACGGGCCGGGCCGAGCGACAACTGCTCGCGCCACCACGCCCGCGAATGCCGCCAGAAGACGAACCGGTCGAGCAGCGTGGCGGGGAAGTCGGCGGGTGCGTGGAGCGCGTTGAGCAGCTCGTCGGGGCAGATCCGCCACAGGTCGGCGACGAAGGCGGCGCTGCCGATCGGCGCGCTGTGGTCGGCCAGCAGGCGCAGCCGGGACACCAGCCGGGTCAGGCTCCTGCGCTCGGCCAGCGCCGACTCCACGTCCGCGCGCATCTCGGCGACGATCTCGGTGACGCCCATGCCGGCCGGGGTGGCGAACTTGACGCCGTGCGCGGCCAGCGTCTCCTTCGCGCCCTCGTCGGAGTGGTCGACGTCGGCGAACAGCCGCGCGACCGTGTCGCGGAACTCGGCCAGCGCCTTGCCCGCCGCGATCACCTCGCCGGCGATGGCCGCCCGCGCGGGGGCGGGGCTGAAGTAGCTCAGCTCCTCCAGAGCCCTGGCCGCCCGGTCGATCTGCTCGGCCGCGCGGCGGTGCATCCGGTCGAGCGGGCCGTCGGGGACGAGCGCGTCGAGCAGGTCGGCGGGCAGGTCGACGGTGCCGCTGAGCACCGGCAGCGCGGTGGCCAGCGGCGAGCTGAAGGTGGCCGTGTCCTGCTGGGCGGGCCCGTGGAAGCGCTCAGAGACCTCGCGGAACGCCTGGGAGAGCACCTCGGGGTCGATCCGCCCGGCCACGATGCGCCATCCGGGGGAGGCGGTGCCGTACGGGATGTCGCCCAGCCCCGCGACCACCTCGTCGAACACCTCCTCCTGGCTGAGCAGGTCGATGAGGATGGCCTCGGAGCTGACCTCGGGTCCGAGCGCCGCCTCGCCGGTGTCGGCGTCCCAGAGGATGCCGCGCGGGTCGCCCACCCACAGCACCCGCCGGCGCTCGCCGTCCAGCGCCGGCGCCAGCCGCAGCTGCGGCCCCACCGCGACGACGAGCACCGCCCGGACCAGCCGCGAGCTGAACACGTCCTGGAGCACCCGCTGCCCGGCGGCCAGCCGCTCGGTGTCGGCGACCACCAGGACCCGGGCGCCGAGCCGGTCCGGCTCACCCTTGCGCAGGTCGAGCACGACGACCATGCTCACTCCTCGACGAGCGCGTCCAGGTCGCGCAGGTTGTAGGCGACGGCCTCGGCGACCCGTTCGAACGGCAGGTCCAGCGCGGACGGAAGGGTGTGCGCCCAGAAGGCGATGAGCTGGTCGGCCCGGTTGCGGGCGCCCGAGGGCAGCTTGGGCGCCATGATCTCCAGCAGGCCGAGCTGGTCCGCGGCCATGCGGGTGACCTCGTGGTAGAGCGGATGGGGCAGGCTGAGCGTGCCGGCCAGGCCGTTCGGTGTGGCGTCCATGAGCTGCGCGCTGATCAGGCTGCGGAACTCCTCGTCGCCGCTGAGCACCCACTGCTCGTACGCGCGCAACATGCTCGGCCACGACGACGCCTTGCCGTACCCGGTGAGCGGCAGGGTCATCGAGCCGCCCTCGATGTCGATCCTGATCCGCGCCGGCGAGCTCGTCTCGCCCTCGACCACGCTGACCTGCCCGTTCCACAGCAGGCAGAGCAGCCGGTGCAGGATGCGCACGCGGTGCTCCTCGGTGGTGGCCAGGTAGCCGAAGTCGTAGCCGAGCCGCTGGCGCCACTTCAGGTAGTCCTGCGGGCGCTCGTCGTGCAGCGCCTCGGCCCAGCTGTGCAGCACCTCGCGCAGCTCGCGCACCTGGGTGACGCTCATCGAGGTGCGCAGCTGCACGACCGTGACCGAGTCGGCGTCGATGTTGCGGTAGTCGGGCGTGCCCGGCAGGTCGATCCGGTCGCGCAGGAACCGCTCCAGGTCGAGGTCCTTGGCCGGCGCCGGGTAGGAGACCAGCACCTTCAGCTCGCCCGTGCCGTCGGGGGTGAAGCCGCCCGGCACCAGGTCGGCCAGCTTGAGCTGGAACTGCCGCACCTGCGGGTCGTCGCCGCCGCCCGTGGCGGCCTGGGCCAGGATGTCGGCCAGCGAGGGCAGCAGCGGCTGCTCGCCCAGCGCGGACGCCTCGTCGCGGTCCTTGAACAGCTTCTTGACCTCCAGCTTGAGCCGCTCGCGCACCCAGTTGAGCGCGTCGGCCGGCTTGCCCGTACGCCAGGCCAGGTCGTAGGCGTGCCGCCAGCCGTCGGGGCCGATCAGCGCGTTGACCACGCCGGCCTCCGTGTCGGTCGGGCGCAGCATCTGCCGGGCCACGAAGACGTCCACGAAGCGGCGTACGACCGCGTCGTAGAACGCCTCCGCCCCGTTGGGCGGCAGCAGGTGGTAGACGCCCACGCGTGTCTCGTACAGCTCGCCCGCCCGGCGGGCGAAGCGCTCGGGGTCGTTCTCGGCGTGCTCCACGAACACCTGGGTGAACTCGCGCACCTCGCGCAGGAGCTGCTTGCGCCGCGGCTCCCAGCGGGGCATCTGGTCGGCCCAGGCCCGGTGCCAGAGCGCCCTGCTACTCCACAGGTACCAGGCGTCCTGAGCGGCGAGCCAGGCCTGCACCACGGGGTCGGACCACTGCACCTTGCGCAGCAGCCGGTCGCGCATCGGCCCGGGCTGCGGGGGAGCCTCGCTCATGCCCTCGAACGGCTTGCGCGGCTGCGCCCTGCGGTGGTCGAGCAGCCCGGCGAAGCCCAGCCGGTCGGCCTCGTGCACGTCGCCTGGCAGGCCGACCACCACACGCCGCAGCCGGAACGGGTCGACGTGGCCGAGCCCCTCCATCGCGCCCCTGCGCACGTCCATCTCCTGGGCCATGAGCGGCACGCTGCGGCTGAGCGCCCGTTCGAGGGAGACGAGGTTGTCCTGCATCTCCCGCATCCGGTTGGCCAGCGACTTCTGGATGTCGGCCGCGCCCGTGGCCGGGCGGGCCTCGGGCGGCGGCAGCGGCGCGCGGGTGTGCAGCGGCTCCAGGTTGGTGGTGGTGAACATGCGGCGGATCTCGTCCACGTTGGTCTCGGCGGCGCCCGGCGGCACGGCGTCGAGCTGCGTCACCGCGCGGGCCAGCAGCCGCGAGCTGACCAGGTCGGCCAGCTCCTCCACCGGCACGGTCATGGAGGAGACGAACGCGGTCGAGACGCCCCGGTTGCCGATGCCGGAGGCGGCCGGCACGTCGCGCTCGACGGCGCGGTTGATGAAGTCGTCGGCGAAGGACGACTCTCCCCGGTCCTCCATGCCGCCGGCGCTCTCGCCCGCGGTGCTCGGCCGGGTGCCGGCCAGCGAGACGACCAGCGAGGCGATCGAGCGGTGCAGGTCGTCGCGCTGCACGCCGGGCGGCATCGTGAACAGGAACGCGGTCTGCACGGTGCCGGTCGCCAGCCGCACGTCACCCCTGGTGGGGTAGCGCACGCCCAGCTCGCCCACGATGCCCTGCTCGTCCACCTGCGTGCCCGCGTGCGGCGCGTTCTGGTCGTCCACCAGCCGGAACAGGTCCAGCAGGCTCGAACCGGCGTTGAGCCTGGCTCGGCGCCCGCCGCCCTTGCCCTCGGTGAACGCCGACGGCATCACGACCAGCGGGTGGATGCGCGCCCTGATGCCGCTGCGGGCGAAGGCGTCACCGATGAGGTGCAGGTAGTCGTAGAAGATTCCGCTGCCGGTGCCGCCCGCGACCGAGTAGGCCACGAACACGTCGCAGCGCCGCCGCAGCCGGCCGCCGAGCGCGGCCAGCTCGCCGCCGGAGTTGCTGATCGCGCCGATGGCGTCCTCGATGCCCTGGACCACCGGCCCGACGCCGTGCCGCATCCGCTCGAACAGGGCGGCCCTGGCCACCGTCGGCAACTGGCCCGCGCCCCGCATCAGCGGCGCCACCAGCGGCTCCTGCTCGCGCGGCGGCAGCCAGTCCTTCACGTGGTCGCCCAGCGTGGCGCGCAGGCTGCGGGCCACCTCCGGGTAGGAGTCGAACTTCGGCACCACGTCGTGGATCAGATGGGCGGTGCGGGCCGCCGCGGGGAACTCCTTCTCGGTCGGCACCACCCGCCGCCGGGTGCGGTTCAGCTCGTCCTCGTTGAGGTCGACGTAGACGAACTGCAGGCAGGAGGGCAGCTCGTACGGCTGGTAGTTCTGCCAGCTGAAGTTCCTGATCAGGTCCATGCCGTCAGGGCCGCACAACTCGTCGCGCAGCCAGCGTTCCAACTCCACCCCGACCCGGCAGCCGGTGCCGCCGAGTCCCACGAACATCATCGGATCGAAGATCCTCATGCGCCCCTCAAATCAGGTCGTCGCCTGGCATCGGTCTGCGGGTACTGGTCTGCTGCTGCGGCTCCGCCGGGCCGTACGCCGGCTGCTCGGCGCCCTGGGCCCGGCGGTCGCCCACACCCAGGTAGAAGGCCTTTTCGCCGTCGCCGGGCAGGGCGATCGGCCGGCCGGGGAAGAGCGGGTCGAGCCGCTGTCCCCGTGGGTCGGTCACCAGCACCGACCGGCCTTCGCCCCGCCGCACGGTGTAGCCGGTCCCGTACGTGCGCACGAGCCGCCGGTCGGTGATGGTGAAGCCGAACTCGGGGCCCTCGCCGATCGGCGCCTGCAGCTGGCTGATGTCCCGCTCGCCCGGCCGGTCGAACAGGTACAGCGTCAGCTCGCTCGGGTCGGCGGCCCGCTGCCGCCTGCGCCGCCTGACCATCAGGAACGCCAGCCCGGCGGCCACCACGACCAGGAGGATGAGCAGCGCCTGGAGCGCCCGCAACCACATCGGCGTCGGCCGCTGGACCTCGACCTGCACGAAGTCCTCGGCGACCACCTGCCCGGCCGCGTCCACCACCTGCACCTGGCCGCCGACCTGCCCCTCGGCCGCGCCGGAGCCGATCCGGAGGGTGAAGGCGTGCTCGGACGTGCCCGCGGGCGCCTGGAGCTCCTGGGCCGACAGGCTCACGGTGCCGGGAGCGTCGAGCAGTCGCAGGCCGAGCCGCGCGGGCTCGCCGTCGTTGGTGACGCCGACGGTGCCGGAGACCTCGCCGCCCGGCTCGACGGTGGCCGCTTCGAGCCGCACCTGGCCGCGCAGCCGGTCGGCCGGCCCGGCGATCCTGGTCTCGTACGGACGCTCGTCGCCCGCCACGCCCGGCCCTGTCACCTTGCCCAGGAAGGATAGCGTGCCGGTGGCCGTGCCGGGGACGGCGACCCGACCGGAGAACTCGCCGTCGTCCTTGGCCCGGTCGGCGCCGCCGCCCGTGTCGCCGAGCTCGATCGGCGTCTCCTGGAACCCCTCGCCGGTGAGCCGGGCGGAGAAGCGCAGGCCCTCCAGCGCCGCCGGGTCGGAGATCGTGCCCGTCCTGGTCTGCAGGCGCAGCCGCACCGTCACCTGCTCGCCTGGACGGGGTCGCGGGTTGCTCAGGGAGATCGAGGCCCGCAGCGCGCCCTGCCACACGACGGTCGCGCTGACGTCCTGGCGGTCGACGCCCGGCGGCGACTTGAGCTGGATGCGCCATTGACCCGGCACCGGGTTGCGGATGCGCAGCGACTCCACCGGTCCGGCCTCGCCCGCGGCCTGGAACGTCGACTCGTTCTGCTCGCCCTGCTTGGGCACCTGGGTGCCCTGGGGGTCGAAGTAGGTGACCTGCACCCGCCGGTCGCGCTTGACCACCACGATCGAGCCGTCGGTCGCGATGATCGGGATGGTGACGTGGAGGTCGACGGTGGCGCCCGAGTCGAGCGAGTCGGTCACCGAGTCGCCGATGCCCGCGCACCTGGCGTAGGCGAACGCCTCCAGCAGTGAACGCTCGACGTCCTTCGAGTCGGCGACCACCCTGGCGCGCGGCGTGGCCGACTCCTGGCCGCCGCACGGCTCCCGCCAGCCGCCCGCGGCGAAGGCGTCGAGGCTGGACTTGTCGGCCGAGCCGAAGCCGAGCGGCCAGATCTGCACCTTCGCCCGCTCGGCGTCCTTGAGGCCGCTGTCGATCTGCTTCTGGGCGTTGCGGTTGCGGGACTCGGCGTCGGCGCCGTATTGAGCGCTGCGGGCGACGTCGAGCACGCCGTCGGTCAGCAGGAACACGATCTTCGAGCGCTGCTGGTCGTCGGGCTCGTTCATGATGCTCAGCGCCTGGTCGAGGGCGGCGGCGTGGTCGGTGTCGTTGCCGTCGGAGCTCTCCCTGCGGCGTAACCGCTCCACGCACCGGCTCAGCGACTCGCGATCCTGGGCCGTCTGCACGCCGGTCAGCGGGCACACGATGTCGACGGCGGACTGCCCGGGGCCGTTGGAGCTGCCGAAGCCCACCACGGACACCTGCGAGCGCGGCGACAGCTCGCTGAGCGCGATGAGCTGGGCGGCGGCGCGCTCACGCGCGACGTCGGCGCCCGACAGGCTGCCCGACTCGTCGACCAGGATCACGACGCGGACGGGCTTGACGTCGTCGGCCGGCGGCGCGGCCTGCGCCGCCGGGACCGGCGACACCGCGCCGGTGACCACAGCGGTGACGACGGCGGTGACGGTCAGCGTGAAGAGGGATCTGAGGGATGGAGTGACGCGCACATTTCCTCACAGGTTCCGTTTTCTTATCCGCTGAACGGAGAGCGGCGCCGAGAAGTTTCTGCCGGGGTTTTGGGCGTGTTTTCCATTCGTTTCAGGATGTCCGAAAGTCAACCTCCATGCAAGGTTCAACAGGATCTTAAAGGGAGGCAAGGCGGTGCGGGGACTGGAGTGGTGACCGGGTATCCAGGTTCGACCCAGTCACCTGACTTATCCGGATTTATGGGGATTTTCCCGATTGCTGTAAATCCGTCAGTAAACGTCGGCGGCGGAGAGCCGATCCTTCATGATCAGCAGGACGGCCACGAGCGCGGTCCACCCCGTCTGGTGCGCCGCACCCAGGCCGGCGCCGTCGTCGCCGTGGAAGTACTCGTGGAACTGGATCAGATCCCGCCAGTGCGGATCCTCCTGGAAGGTCCGCTGCCCTCCGTACACCGGCCGCCGCCCGCTCGCGTCCCGCAGGAAGAGGCGGACCAGGCGGGCGGAGATCTCCTCGCTCACCTGGTAGAGGGTCATCCGGTTGCCCGAGCCCGTCGGGCACTCCACCGTGAAGTCGTCGCCGTAGAAGGCGTGCAGGTGCTGCAACGCCCGGACGATGAGGGCGTTGACCGGGAACCACACCGGGCCGCGCCAGTTGGAGTTGCCGCCGAACAGCCCGCTGTCCGACTCGGCCGGCAGGTACGCCACCCGGTACTCCTGCTCGCCCACGTGGAACGTGTACGGGTGCGCGGCGTGGTGCCGCGACAGCGAGCGGATCCCGTACGGGCTCAGGAACTCCTCCTCGTCGAGCATGCGCGCCAGCACCCGCCGCAGCTTCCGCTCGTCCAGCAGCGACAGCATGCGCCGGCCGCCGACGCCGGGCCGGTCGGCCGCCGACATGCCCGCGGCCAGGTCGGGATGGCGGCGCGCGAACTCCCTGACCCGGTTGTACAGGCGGGCGTCGCTCTCGTCGGGGCGCGGCGTGAACACCGTCGTCGCGCAGAGCGGCAGCAGCCCCACCAGCGAACGCACCTTGAGCCTGACGGCGTCACCGCCGGGCAGGCGCAGCACGTCGTAGAAGAACCCGTCCGCCTCGTCCCACATCTCCTCCTTCACCTCGCCGATCCGGTCGGTCGCGGCGGAGATGCGCAGGAAGTGCGTGGCGAACCGCACGGCCAGATCCTCGTACGCGGGCGAGCGGTCAGAGAGCTCGGCGGCCAGCTGCACCATCGTCTGCGTGTAGAACGCCATCCACGCCGTGCCGTCGGCCTGGTCGAGCGTCCCGCCCGTCGGCAGCGCCGCGCTACGGTCGAACACGCCGACGTTGTCCAGGCCGAGGAAGCCGCCCTGGAACACGTTGCGGCCGTCCGGGTCCTTGCGGTTGACCCACCAGGTGAAGTTGACCAGCAGCTTCTGGAACACCCGCTCGATGAAGTCCAGGTCGCTGTGACCGTCGAGCCCGCGGTCCATGCTGTTGATGAAGCGCGCGGCCCACGCCTGCACAGGCGGGTTGACGTCGCCGAACGCCCACTCGTACGCCGGCACCTGGCCGTTGGGATGCAGGTACCGCTCGCCGAGCAGCACCTCGATCTGGTGCTTGGCCAGGTCGAGGTCCACCATGGCCAGCGCGACGGCGTGGAAGGCCAGGTCCCAGGCGGCGAACCAGGGATACTCCCATTTATCCGGCATGAGCAGGATGTCGTCGGCGTCGAGGTCGTACCAGGCGTGGTTGCGCTGCCCGGTGCGGGTCCACGGGTCGGCGCCGTGCTCGGCCAGCCAGGTCTCCACGTCGAAGAGGTAGTACTGCTTGCTCCACAGCAGGCCCGACAGCGCCTGCCGGAGCACGAGCGCCTCGTCCGGCCCCATCGCGTCCGAGGTCAGCGTGGCGTAGAAGGCGTCGGCCTCCTCCCTTCTCGCGATCATCACCGCGTCGAAACCGGCGCCGAGCGGATCCGGCACGTCCTCCTTGGTGAGGCGGACACGGACGGTCGCCTCGCCGCCCGCGGGCACGGTCAATGTGTGGTGCGCGGCGGCCTTCGTCCCCGTGAGCGCCGGGTTGACCGCGCCGGCCTCCCCGCCGACCACGTGCCGGCCGATGCCGTCCTTGACGTACGGCGTGGCGTTGCGGCTCCCGTGCAGGCGCTCGTGGTTCGTCTCGTTCTCGGTGAACAGCAGCGGGACGTCCGCCGAGCAGTACAGCCGGTACGCGCCCAGCTCCCGATGCTCGGCCCTGATCACGCCCGGCTCGGCGGCCCGCATGCCGGGCCGGTCCGCGCCCTGCCCCCACGACCAGGTGTTGCGGAACCACAGCGTCGGCAGGACGTGGAGCACCGCCTCCTGAGGGCCCCGGTTGGCCACGGTGACGAGCATGAGCAGGTCGTCCGGGGCGGCCTTGGCGTACTCGACGAACACGTCGAAGTAGCGGTCGCCCGCGAAGACGCCCGTGTCGAGCAGCTCGTACTCGAAGGCGCGCCGGTCCCTGGCCGCGCTCGTGCGCACGAGGTCGTCGTAGGGGAAGGCCGCCTGCGGGTATTTGTACAGATAGCGCAGGTAGGAGTGGGTGGGCGTGCTGTCGAGGTAGAAGTAGTACTCCTTCACGTCCTCGCCGTGATTGCCCTCGCCGTTCGTCAGCCCGAACGGGCGCTCCTTGAGAATCGGGTCCCTGCCGTTCCACAGCGCCATCGACAGGCAGAGCCGCTGCTTGTCGTCGCTGACGCCGCCGAGACCGTCCTCACCCCAGCGGTAGGCCCGGGAGCGGGCGTGATCGTGCGGGAAGTAGTTCCACGCGTCGCCGTTCGCGCTGTAGTCCTCGCGGACGGTGCCCCATTGACGTTCGCTCAGGTACGGGCCCCACCGGCGCCACGGCGCGTCAGGAGCGGCCGACTGCGCCAGTCGTATCCGTTCGGCATCCATCTACGCAGCATCCTCCTCGTACGAATTCCTGCCTCATCCCCGGACGGTGAGGTCCCGGTGTGCCCGCCGACTCATGGCGGGCTCGCCCGCGGCGGCCGGACGAAGGCGCTGGAGACCAGGGTCGTGGTCACGCCCGCGAGCGCGATCAGGGGAGCGGCGGCGGGCAGCGCCCACACGCAGATGGTCGCGGCGGCGGCCCCGCAGACCACGGCGAGCAGCACGGCGATCAGCCCGGCCAGGTGCGGCTCGCCGGTGCCGGGCGTGAGGTGGCGGAAGAGCGAGCTGGTCAGCGCCCCCGTGATGAACGTCGTCGACCCCACGAACGTGTGCAGCCGATGCGTCACCGCACTCTGCACGCCCATGGCGACCGCGGCGGCGGCGATCATCACCAGCCGCACCTCATCGGCGACCATCGAACCCGGGTCCTGCGACACCGACTGGGAGCTCTCCGACAACGCCGATCCCAGGCCCTGCGCCGGCGCCGAACCTGGGCCCTGGGTCAGCGCCCAGGCGACGGCCAGGCCGGCCAGCAGCGCCAGCTCGACGCCGACGGCCACCCTGATGCGGGCCGACCAGCCGGTGAGCCGGCCGAGGAAGCGGAAGGCGGCGCCCAGGCCGCAGGTGAAGGCGATCAGCGCCACCACCGAGCCGACCGCGTCGGCCAGCCGGCCGTGGCCCGCCGAGACGCCGAGCAGGACCAGGTTGCCGGTCATGTTGGAGGTGAAGACCTGGCCGAGGGCGAGGAAGGTGAAGGCGTCGACCGCCCCCGAGGCCAGCGCCAGGCTCAGGACGGGCACCCGGTTGCCGTGCAGCATCCTCCCATGCTCCGCCGCCCGCCCCGCCACCTCCCGCAGGCGCGCTGACCTGCCCCAGGATCAACCGGGGCGGGGGCCGGTCAGTTGCGGGTTCTGCGGCCGAGGGCGCGTTTCATCCGGCCGGCCAGGATCGCGCGCATGCCGCGCCGCGCCCGCTGGTCGCGCTGGGCGGCGTGGAGTTCGCGGCGCAGCGTGCCGACCTCCCTGCGCAGCTCCACCGTGCTCTTGCGCCAGCGCGCCGCCTCGTCGCGCCACTTGGCCACCTGCTCGCGCAGCCGCTCGGCCTCCTTGGCCAGCCTGGCCGCCTCGGTCTCGGCCCGCACCCTCGCCTTGTACGCCGAGCGCCGCCCCACCAGCTCGCCCGGTTCGTCGCTGAAGTCGTACGTCTCGGCGTCCACCCACCGCACGCCCGAGACCTCGTCCACGACGTCGTCGAGGGACTCGTCGGGCCGGGCGACCAGCCGGGCGCGGGCGAAGGCGGACACCCGTTCGAGCCGGGCCGAGACGACCCCCTCTGGCGACTCCCGCAGCAGCACCTCGACCAGGCCGAGCGCCTCGTTGCGGGCCAGCGCCAGCAGCCGGGCCAGGCTGTCCTCGCCGGGCGCCCACCCCGCGGGCAGGCGCAGCACGAAGGGCGTGGACGGGTCCACCTCCTCGGTGGCCGCCAGGCGTACCCGGGCCTCGTGCTCGTAGTGGCCGTGCACCAGGACCAGGTCCAGGTTCGGATCCTTGAGCGGGGCGCGCCGGTCGCGGTCGAGCGTGTCCCAGGGGCCGACGACGACCACCGACAGGTCCGCGACTGTGGCGGCGAGCAGGGCGTCCACGCTGGCGCGCACGGCCTCGTACCCGGCCGTGCCGTCCACGACCGCGGTCACGTACGGCACCTTCCACTGCCGCGCCGGATGCGTGCGCAGCCACTGGTAGGCGGGGATGCGGTCGGCGACGAAGGCGTGGCTGACCCGGTCGATGCGCTGCTGCTCGCGCATGCGCATGGTCGGGCCGAGGTGGTACGCCCGCGCCCGCGGCTCCGGGATGAACACCGCGCCCGCCTGCGCGAGGCGGTAGCCCATCTCGGTGTCCTGGCCGAGGATCAGGTCGTCGTCCATGGGCCCGGCGGCCTCGACGAGGCGGCGGCCGACCGAGGTGGCTCCGCCCACGTGCAGGCTGAACGGGCGGGCCGTGTGGCCGATGAGTCCGTTGGTCCGCTCGACCAGGCCGACCAGCCAGGTGTGCGGCTCCGCCGGCTCGAACGCCGCCTCCAGGTCCTCGGGTAGTTCGGCGGGCAGCGGCGCGGAGGTGAAGCGGATGTAGCCGGTGACGGAGAGGTAGGGGGCGGCGTGGTGCCAGCGCATGTGCGCCTCGACGGCGCCGGGCGTGAGCACCACGTCGGAGTCGAGCCAGTGGATGACGTCGCCCTTGGCCTCGGCCAGCCCGGCGTTGCGCGCGTTGGCCCGGCCGGGCCGGTCGCAGACGATCAGCCGGGCCGCCGTGCCCTCCGGCAGCCGCAGCGGGGGCGAGCTGCCGTTGTCCACGACGATGATCTCGGTCAGCTCCGCCGGGTACGTCTGCCGTGCCAGCCCCTGCAGCACCAGGTCCAGCTTCTCCTGGGCGCCGTAGGCGGGGATGATCACGCTCACCCGGAGTTCGGGGGTGAAGAGATCGGGCGGCTGGAGCACCCGGTAGTCGTTGCCCCGCACCCGCCGGACGTCGCCCCCGCCGGCCGGGTCGAGAGGAGTGACGGACATGCGCGCGAATGCTCCTTACTGATCGGCCCGGACGGACGGCGCCCTACTTTAAGGCACATAACTGGGAAAAAGGCCGACTTGTAAGGCGGTGCGCAAGTATTGTCCCACGTCAGAGCTGTCAGAATTCACCCAGGAAATGACCAGGAGTCCACCGCACACTGACTCCCGCCCGGCACCGCACATCACGGCGAAACAACGCGGCCCTCAGCCCGTTTCCGTCGTCACCGGGGCCGGCCACAGACCGGCCAGCGCGTCAACGAGCCCGGTCGCGGTGGCCTCCCAGCTCCTCCGCGCCGTGCCGCCCCCCTCGTGCAGCGCCCGTTCGCGCTCGGCCAGCGTGTGCACGACGAGCAGGCGGCTCATGTCACTGCGTTCGCGGTGCACCTCCTCCGGCAGCTCGGGCAGCAGGCGGAACATGCCCTCCAGCGTCCGCCGCATCGAGGGCGTGGACACGGACTCGTCGACGACGATCCGGCGCAGGCCGGGAACGGTGTCGAACTGCGCCAGGCACCGGGCCCGCCAGCAGGGCACGCCCAGCGCGTCGAGGTGGTCGGTGGCCGGGCGCACCAGGCACGAGATCCAGGCGCGCAGGTCGCCGGATTCGCCCGAGTCGTCGAGCGCCGCCAGCATGCGCAGGCGCCGTCCCTCGGTCTCCGTGGTGTAGCGGCGTACGATCGCGCGTACGAGATCGGGCTTGGCGCCGAAGTGGTAGCCGACGGCGAAGTTGTTCGCCTGCCCGGCCGCCTGGGCGATCTGGCGGTTGGAGACGTCGCCGACCCCGTGCTCGGCGAACAGCCGTTCGGCGGCGTCGAGGATGGCCTCCCGCGTCTCCTGCGCCCGCTCGCCCCTCCCGGCCCCGCTCACCACCGGCCTGCGCCCCCTGCCCTGCTCATCTGCCACGACGCCTCACCATCGGACCTGAACCTCTTCCAACCCTCCCACGATCAGCCCCTCGCGGCGCCGCAGCCCGGTGGCGGGGACGGCCGGCTCCAGCGTGGGCAGCCGATCGAGCAGGACCTTCAGCACGGTCTGCAACTCGGTGCGGGCCAGCGCCTGGCCGAGGCAGGAGTGCGGGCCGACACCGAAGGCCAGGTGCGGGTTGGGCGAGCGGTCCAGCCGCATCTCGGCGGCCCGCTCGAACTGCCGCTCGTCCCGGTTGGCCGCGGCCATGCTGCAGATCACGGTGGTGCCGCCCGGCAGCCGCTCGCCGGCCACCTCCACCTCCTCGCTGAGGTAGCGCGGCATGCCGAAGCCGGGGTTGGCGTCGAAGCGCAGCGACTCCTCCACCGCCGGCCGGATCAGCGCGCGGTCGGCCAGCAGCGCCTCCCAGCGGGTACGGTCGGCCAGCAGCATCGACATCATCTTGCCGATCATGTTGGCGGTGGTCTCGTGCCCGGCGACCAGCAGCCCCTTGGCCGTGCCCCTCAGCAACCGCTCGGTCAGCCGCCCGTCCAGCCCCTCGACCATCGAGAGCAGTTCGCTGATCAGGTCGTCGCCCGGCGCGGCCCGCTTCGCCTCGATCAGCGCGACCAGGTACGCGTCGAACTCCGCCTGCGCGGCGTCGATCTCCTCCTGGGTGAACCTGGTCATGCTCAGCATGGTGTCCGACCAGTACGCGAACCGGTCCCGGTCGGAGCCGGGCACCCCCAGCAGGTCGCAGATCGCCCACACCGGCAGCGGGAACCCGACGAAGGAGACCAGATCGGCCGGCTGCCCCGCCTCGACCATCCGCGCCACGAGCCGCTCGGTCATGGCCTGGATCCTGGGCCGCATCGCGGTCACCCGCTTGGCGGTGAACGCCTTGCCGACCAGTTGCCGCCAGGCCCGGTGGTGCTCGCCGGTCATGGTGCTCGCGCCGGTGAGGGCGCCGCCGAACACGCCGCCCGACTCGTTCGCGGTGACCCGCGCCGCGTCCTCGGCGTCGAGCCGTCGGGTGAAACGCGGGTCGGACAGGACCTGTTTGACGTCGTCGTACCGGGTCAGCAGCAGCGCCTCGTCGCCGCTGGCCAGCCGGATCGGCGCCACCGGGCAGCCTTGGCGCAGCTCGGCCCACTCAGGCGGCGGCTCCAGCGCGGTGGGATTGCGGAAGGGGTATTCGGGTGCTCCGGTCACGGCCGTTCCCCCCGTCGAGTGGTGGCCAGACGCCTGATGGACGCCGGCTCGATGGTATCCAAGTCATGCCGCTTACCTTAAGTCAAGTGACTCAAAGTCGTGCCAAGTCTCCGCCTCCCTTCGGCAGGGAAGGGCCGTGAGCGTGGTCGCGCTCACGGCCCTGGGGGAGGCGTCGCCGTTCCCGGCGGGGTCAGCGGTAGGTGATGTCCGAGCTGGAGTAGAGGCAGTTGACGCCGTCGGCGCCTGAGCCGATCTTGGTGGGCTCGCCGCTGGTCACGCCCCGGTACTTCTCGCAGACCACGATCTTCCTGCTGGAGTCGCCGATGATGGTGACGCCAGAGAAGCGCGCGGTGTCGCCGTAGTTGGTGTTGATCCCGGCGAGCGACTTGCCGGGGGCGGTGATCGTCACGTTGGAGATGACGACGTCGCGCTTGTGCTGGGTGGAGCAGTTGCCGCACGAGCGGTAGAGCTTGCCGAAGTTGCTCACCTCGAAGTTCCTGATGTACATCGTGCCCGGGCCGTTGTGCTGGAAGACCTTGTCGCTGGCCGAGCGGGCACCGCCGCCGTCGATGGTCATCGTCTGCGACGACGAGGTGCCCTTGAACGTGGCCGCGTCCTCGCCGACGTCCTCCCACCAGACGTTCTGCAGCGTGCAGGTGCCGGAGCAGTGGATGCCGTCGGCGGCGGGGGAGCCGAGGATGACGTTCCTCAGCACGGCCCCGTTCGCCAGCTTGAAGATCGGGTCCTGGCCCTCGTCCTGGCCGCCGCTGCCCAGGTCGCCGGTGCCGTAGTGACGGACCATCCCGCCGTCGAGCGTGCCCGACACGTTGATGGTGGCGCCGACCGCCCGCTGACCGCTCGGCGACGGCCAGGCGGCGGCGGTGGTGCCGATGGTGGTGCCGGTGATGGTGCCCGAGGCGGCGGCGGTGGCGCCGCGGCGGCTGCCGACGCCGCCCGCGACGGCCAGGGCGGCGACGATCGCCGCCGCCATCCGGGTCAGGATCGTCCTGCTCACATTCGACTCCTTGTGTACGGCCTCTCGTGCACGCGGGTGCGCGAGGGGCGGGCCGGTGGAGAACTCCTGTGAGGGTAGGAAAGCGCTTTCCGGGCGTCAACGAAGCGCCGCGCGGCCGTACCGGAGCAACGGGTGTCATGCCCGGTCAGGACATGACACCCGGCATTTCCACGAGTGAAACTTTCAAGTCGGGACGGTCCCGGCGCCCTCAGGGAGCCGGTCCCCGACGCTCAGGCGTCCTCGGTCACCTCGATGGCGGCGGCGGGGCAGACTGCGGCCGCCTCACGGACCAGGGCGTGCTGGTCCGGGCCCGGCTCGGCGTCGAGCAGGAGCACGATGCCGTCCTCCTCGCGCTGGTCGAACACCTCGGGCGCGAGCAGCACGCACTGGCCGGCGCCGCAGCACTTGTCCTCGTCGACGGTGACTTTCATGCGGGAACTCCCTTGTGATCGATCGGTTTCACCAGCGGACGGGCACGGCGCGCAGGCCGCCGACGGCGAGCCCCTCCACACGCTCCAGTTCCGCCACCGGCACGGCCAGCTCCAGGCCGGGCAGCCTGCGCAGCAGCACCTCCAGCACGACCTGCAGCTCGGTACGCGCCAGCGACTGCCCCAGGCAGGAGTGCGCCCCCGAGCCGAAGGACAGGTGCGGGTTCGGGCTGCGGGTCAGGTCCATCTCGGCGGCGGCCTCGAAGGCGCTCTCGTCGCGGTTGGCGGCGGCCATGCTGCAGATGACGGTCGTGCCCTTGGGCAGGACCGTGCCGCCGACCTCGGTCTCGACGGGCAGGTAGCGCGGCAGGCCGAAGCCGGAGTTGGCGTCCAGGCGCAGCGTCTCCTCCACCGCGGTGCGGATCAGCGCCGGATCGGCCAGCAGCGCCTCCCAGCGGGTACGGTCGGCCAGCAGCATGGAGACCATCTTGCCGATCATGTTGGCGGTGGTCTCGTGCCCGGCGACGAGCAGCGCCATGCCGGTGACCAGGATCTGCAGGTCGGACAGGCCGCCGTCGTCGGGGCCGCCGGCCGCGATCAGCTCGCTGAGCAGGTCCTCGCCCGGGTTATCCTGCTTGGCCGAGACATGACCGGACATATACGCGAAGAACTCCGTCTGCGCGGCCTCGATCTCCTCGCGGCTGTAGCGGGTGAGGTTGAGCAGGGTGTCGGACCAGTACGAGAAGCGCTCCCGGTCCTCGGCCGGTACCCCGAGCATGTCGCAGATGACGTACACCGGCAGCGGGAACCCGAGCCCGGCCCTGAGGTCGCCGGGAGCGCCGCGCTCGACCATCTCGTCGATGAGGTCATCGGCGATCCGCGCCATCCGAGGGCGCAGCGCCGCCATGCGCTTGGCGGTGAACCACTTGCCGACCAGGCGCCGCCAGCGCAGATGCTCCTCGCCGGAGTCGGGGATGATCTGCGACACCTCGCTGTCGAACACCCCGCCGCCTTCGGCCGTCAGCCGGGCCGCGTCGGGGGCGCTCAGCTGGCGGGTCAGCCGCGGGTCGGCCAGCACCTGCTTGACGTCGTCGTACCGGGTCAGCAGCGTGGCCTGGTCGCCGCTGGGCAGCCGGACGTGCGCCACCGGGCACGTGCCGCGCAGCTCCGCCCACTCCGCGGGCGGGTCGAGCGGCGCGGCGGCCGGGATCGGGTAGTTCAGGACCTGCTCGTCGATACTCATTCGGCATCTCCTCGTGTGCGACAGATGATCGGCCGTCCGCGGGACGGCGTCATGCGGATGAGAGGGGCTGGGGGCGCTGCCAGGCGCCGAGCGAGCGCTGCCGCAGGACGCGGGCCTGCTTGGGCATGTTCCAGCCGAGCACGCCGGTGATCTGGCCGCCCTCGCGGTAGACGGCGGCGAAACGCCCCTGCTCGGGATCGCCCTCGGTGATGCTCACCTCGGCGTCCGGCGAGGGCAGGCCGTGCGCCTGCAGCTTGACGTCGTACTGGTCGGTCCAGAAATAGGGGACCGGCGTGTACGGGCGGTCGGCGCCGAGCACGTTGGCCGCCACCACCTGGGCCTGCTCGGTGGCGTTGGTGCGGTTCTCCAGCCGCAGCCGCCGGCCCAGCCCCTCGTGCTCGAACGCGGCCACGTCGCCCACGGCGTAGACGCCTTCTGCGGCGCGGCAGCGCGTGTCGCACTCCACGCCGTCGCCCAGGCTCAGCCCGCTTCCCTCCAGCCAGCCGGTCGCCGGGCGTGAGCCGATGGCCACCACCACCGCGTCTGCGGGCAGCAACTCGCCGGTGGCCAGCCGTACCCCGGTGACCCGGCCGTTCGCGCCGGTCAGCGACTCGACGGCGGCGCCGAGCCGGAGCCGGACCCCGCGATCGGTGTGCAGGCGGCCGAGCAGGGCGCCGATCACGTCGCCGAGCTGGTCGCCGAGCAGGGTGTGGCCCAGGCCGGCGAGCGTGACGTCCAGGCCGAGGCCGCGGGCGGTGGCGGCGATCTCCGCACCGAGCACGCCCTCGCCCGCGACCACGAGCCGCGTGGCGCCGGTCAGGTGGGTACGCAGGGTGAGGGCGTCGTCCAGGCCGCGCAGCGTGTGCACGCCCGCCAGCCCGTCCTGGCCGTCCTGCCCGTCCTGGCCGTCCTGGCAGTCCTGGCCGTTCAGGCTGTTCGCGCTGTGTTGCCCGTTCTGGCTGTTCTGGCCGGGCAGGCCGCGGGCGGTCAGGCCGGTGGCGATCACCACCGCGTCGGCGCGGAGCACGCGGCCCGAGGCCGTGGTGACCGAGCGCGTCCCGGCGTCCAGCGCGACCGCGCGCTCGCCCCGGACGAACCGGGCGCCCAGCGCCTCAAGCTGCGCGGTCGAGCGGAGCTGGGCCTTGGCCGGCTCCCACGTTCCGGCCAGGACCTGCTTGGACAGCGGCGGCCGGTCATAGGGGAGGTGCGGCTCGGCGTCCAGCAGCGTCAGGCGGCCCTCGTGGCCGTGCCGCCGCAGCGCCTCCGCGGTGCTCAGACCGGCGGCCGAGGCGCCCACGATCAGGATGCTCCCTGGCGGGGTCACGCCGTCTCGCTCCGATGGTGCGGGGTGGCCCGGCCGGCACATGTCGGCATGGATGTGGTCCTTTCGCGTCGTGTCGCGCCCACTTTACCCTTCATCTGTAGGAAAACCTGCATATGTAGGCAGGCGGTAGGGTGAACGGTGTGGGCACCACGAAAGACGACCGCGCCCCTTCGGGCGATCGGCGCGTGCGCCGCACCCACGCGGCGCTGGCGCGCGCGCTGATCAAGCTGGTCGAGGAGCAGGACCTGTCCAGGATCACCGTCGCCGACGTCGCCGAGCGGGCCGGCGTGAGCCGTTCGACCTTCTACGACCACTTCCGCGACGTGCACGAGCTGGCCGAGGCCGCGTGCACGGCGATGATCGACCGGCTGATCGAGTCCCTGCCCAGCCCGGCGCCCGGCATGGCCGATCCCGAGTCGGAGGCGACCCGGTCGCTTGAGGCGTTCTTCGCCGCGCTGGCCGAGCACGCGGGGCTCTACCGGGCGTTGCTGGGGCCGCAGGGCAGCGCGCGCGTCGTCGACCACATCCGGCGGCGGGCCACGGCGGGGGTGCGCGAGCGGCTGGGCCAGGTGCACACGAGCGGCACGGTCTTCGACGGGCAGTCCGGGGAGGTGCCGGGATCGTCCGGGTCGTCCGGGGAGACGCCGCTCGACGTGCCGGCGGCGTTCACGGCCGGGGCGATCATCGGGGTGGCCGCCGACTGGCTCCAGCACGGCTGTCCCCGCACCCCGGCCGAGATGGCCAAGCTGGTGTGGCCGCTGTTCAGCGCGCTGTTCCGGCTGGACGCCGGGCCGCCGCAGCGCTGACGCCGGGGTCGCGCGGGCCGGGCGTCGCGGCGGAGGGCGCGGGACGCGGGACGATGGGGCGGGGGATGACGGGGACCAGCCGGCGCCCGCGCACCAGCCCGATCACCTGCTCCAGGTCCGGCGTCATGTAGCGGTCGTCGGCCAGCGGCGGCACGTACCTCCTGAGCTCCGCGTGCAGCGTACGCGTGACCGGGCCGAGCGGCAGGCCCGCCATCTTGGCCGCGATGAGGTCGATGCCCTGGGCCGCCATCAGGTACTGCACCGCGAGGATGATCTCCAGCCGGTCGAGGTTCTCGTGCAGGTCCCGTACCGAGGCCATGGCCATCGTGTTGTGGTCCTCCTGGCCGTCCTTGACCGGCCGCGACAGCGTGCCCGCCGGGGTCGCCCTGACCTGCATCTCCGGGACCAGGGCGGCGGCCACCGTCTGGACCTGCACCATCCCGGAGTTCAGCCCGACGCTCCCGCCCGCGAGGTTGGCCGGCAGGCCGTAGCTCCACCTGGGCGACAGCAGCCGTCCCGACAACCCCTCCGACAGGACGCCGACGTCGGTGAGCTCGGCGTTCAGGCTGTCGGCGAGATGACCCATGACGGAGCCGTCCCAGTTGCCGCCCATCACGAACTCGTACCCGCGGCCCTGCTCGCGCCGGAAGATCAGCGGGTTGGAGGTCGAGGAGTTCGCCTCCCGCACCAGCGCCTGGCGGGCCTCGGCGAGCACCTGGCGCAGCCCGGCCAGGATGTGCGGCGCCGCCCGCACCGACACGGCGTCCTGGATGCGCGGCTCGTAGTTCTCCGGGTCGAGCCGCCTTCGGCCCTCCTCCGTCATCCAGCCCGAGCCCGCCACCATCGCGCGCAGCCGCGCGGCGACCGCGTTCTCCTCGGGGATGTGGCGCTCCTTGTGCGTACGCGCGTCCAGCGACCCCCGCTCCGCCCTGGTCGCCTCCATGAACAGGGCGAAGGCCCCCTCCGCCTGATCGGCCAGCGCGGTGGCCCGGTGCACGGCTTGCATCAGCAAGGCGGCCACCACGGTGCTGCCGCTCACGATCGGCAGCGCCTCACCCGCCTGGAACGTGAAGTCGCGCGGCAGCCCCGCCCTCGGCAACATCGCGGAGGCCGGCCCCTCCATGCCCCGGTAGCGTACGGGCGCCTCCCCGCCGAGCGCCGCCAGCCCCGCCGCCGCCTGCGGCTGCAGGTCACCGGTGCCGAGCGAGCCGATCCCCGGCATCCGGGGCACGACCCCGGCGTTGACCATGGCCAGCAGCCGCTGCGGCACCGCCGGGCGGACGCCGACCGTGCCCCTGGCCATCTGGTTCGCCTTGATGACCAGGGCCAGCCTGACCACGTCGTCCGGCAGCGGCTCGCCGACGCCCGCCGCGTGGGAGCGCAGCACGTTGCGCTGGAACTGCTCGGCCTGCTCGGGCGAGAGCGGGCGGTCCTTCAGCGGGCCGAGCGCCTGGTTCCACCCGTACACCCGCTGGCTGTCCAGGGCGGCCAGCGCGCCCGCCCGCGTCCTGTCCATGGCCTCGGCCACGTCGGGGGCGAGGCGGGCGTTGATCGGGCGGCCGTCCAGGATCGCGAACGCGTCGCGCAGCGAGAACGACTTCCCGTCCAGCGCCAGGCCCAGCACCGGAGCCGGCGGGATCGCGGGCCGGTCGGGCTCGGCGGTCGCCTGACCGGGCACGAACAGGGCGGCGAGCAGGCCCGCTCCCGTGGCCATCCGTCCCACTCTGATCATCCTGGTCCCCCGGGCCCTCGTGGTGCCGATCGATGCGGCTCCGTTTATAGCCCCGGGGAGGGGTGGGGGCGGGGGCGGCTCGTCGGGGGCGGGGTGAGTGCTTACCTCCCCTTCGGAGAGATATGGCCTCCTTCCCTGCCGCCGCGTGTCATGCGGGTTGGGTCGTGGTGCGGGTGCGGAGGCGGCGTACCAGCGCGAAGGAACCGATCGCCGCCGCCGCGCCCAGCAGCGCGAGCACCAGCGGCACCGCGGTGGCCACCCACGGCCAGGCGCTGCCGCGCAGCTCGACGTCCATCACCGGGTACTCCAGCGTCTTCGCCGTCCACAGCGCCGTCCGCACGTCATACGTACGGGCGATGTCGCGCACCACCGGATCGAACGCGAACTCCTCCGTGGTGTGCAGGTACTCGGGCCGCACCTCGCCACCGGTCCCCGCGACCTTGCGGCGGAACGCGTCCAGGCCGGGCACCAGCAGCCGGCCCACCCCGGCGGCGGTCGACGCGCGGGGCACGAACGTCAGCCCGTGCCGGGAACGCACCGCCGCCTCGCCGATCGCGAGCGTCCTGCCGACCATGGCGTGCTCGGTGTAGGAGATGAACGCCGAGGCCAGCTCCAGCTCCCCGACCCCCTCCACGACCTGGACGCCGATGGTCGAAGGCCCGGTCAGGTAGGAGGAGTTGATGCCCACGACCGCGTCCAGCGGCTCCACGGCCGACTCGGGGATGCTCCCCGCGGTGAAGGGGGAGTAGTGCCGCCAGTGCACCCGGTCTGCCGCCGCCCGCGCGGTGTCCCCGTCGACCAGCCGCTCGAGGATCCGCAGGGCGCCGTCGACGCCGGACAGCACACCGGCCGTGCTGATCACGTTGCCGTCGTCCACGTACCGCGTGCCGGCCACCCACTTCACCTGGGGGAAGGCGGCGCGCAGCCCGGCCAGGCGCAGCCAGTGCGAGGTGGCCGTCCTGCCGTCGAGCAGCCCGCTCTCCGCGAACGCCTGCGCGCCCCTGCAGACGCTGACCGTCAGCGTCCCCGCGGCCGACTGGCGCCGCAGCCAGTCGTTGATCGCGGTGTGCTCCGCGGCGGGCGGCTGCTGCAGCGCCGGGATCATGATGGCGTCCAGGCTGTCGTTGTGATCGGTCAGCACGTCCGCCAGCTGTTCGAACGTCAGGTCGGGCACCAGGTCCAGCCCGCCGGTCAAGGGGGCCGTCCCCGGGCCGGCCGCGACGATGTAGGTGTTCACCCGGCCGGTGCCCGCCAGCACCTCGTACGGGCCCAGCAGGTCGGCCACGTTCGTGCCCTCGCTACTGGTCAGCAGGGCCACCGTGGGCTTGGCCGGGTCGTGCGTGCGCGGCACGGGCTTGACCGACACGGTGCCCTCGCGCCGCTCGTACAGGTCGGCGAACTTGCCGATCGTGTTCACCGCGGCCACCGCCCCCGGGACGAGCAGCGCGACCAGCACCACCGCCGCCCTCTTCGCCCACTTCGGGTTGATGGTGAGGCGGTGGGAGTGGCGCGTGTACTCCGCACGCCGCCGCAGCATGGCCAGCGCCATGAAGACGAACATGAGCACGTGACCGGCTGACATCACCACATGGCCCGCCAGCACACCGAACCAGTAGGGGACGAGCAGGATCAGGAACGGCGCGAACATCGCCACCCCCATCTCCGCGACGGCGGCCCAGTGGTGGCGGCGCACCCGCATCCAGACCGTCATGCCGATGACCATGTCGGCGGCCATGACCAGGACGTCCACGTCCGTCCCTGTGTCTGGGGGTAGTACCAGGCCCCATAACGGGTCGAGCAGCAGCATTCCGGCGAACATCGCGATGACCATCTCGACGTAGTGCCAGATGAATCGGAGTACAGGGCGGGGCTTGGTGGGGTCGGGGGCGGTCATGACCGGACTCCTGACGTACGGGGGATCGTGACGTCACCGACGTTAGGAAACAGGGCACCACGGCCGAATCAGTGAAGTCGCCGGTCCTGGTTCACGGGGTGAGGTGTTCGGCCGGTCACGGGACCGGGTGCTCGGCCGGTCATGTGGCGAGGCGCTCGTTCAGCCACGAGGCGAGGCGCTTATCTGGTCACGAGGCGAGGCGTTCGGCCAGGACCAGGCGGATGAGCTCGGCCCTGGAGGTGATGCCGGCCTTCTGGAAGACCTTGCGCAGGTGGTAGTCCACGGTGCGCGGGCTGAGGAACAGCCGGGCGGCGATCTCACGGTTCGTCAACCCCTCGGCGACGGCCAGCGAGACCCGCAACTCCTGCGGGGTGAACATGCCCAGCGCATCCCCGTATCCACCGGCGGCACCACGAAACTCGCCGGTGGCACCGAAGGACTCGTCGCCGGCACCGCGAGACTCGCCGGTGGCACCCCGCTGTGCCACCTCGCCGCCGGTCTGGCCCCGCGTCGCCGGCCCGTGCGTCGCCTCCCCGTTCGCCTCCTCCGGCGTCGGCTCGCCAGCGGCCCTCGCGCGTGCCGTCTCATCGGTGGCTTCCGCGTGTGCCGCCCGAGTGATGGTCCTCCCACGTGACGGCACCCCGGCGGTCCTGGGACGGGTCGACTCGCCGGTGGCGCGCAGTTCGCCCTCCGCCCGCTCGGCCCAAGCATGGGCGCCCATGCGGCGGAAGCTGTCGGCCGCCTCCCGCAGGTGCACCTGGGCCTCGTTGCGCCGCCGGTCCCGCCGCAACTGCTCGCCGCACAACAACTGGGTACGGGCGCACTCGAACGGCGAGTCGGACATCGCGTGCAGGCGCAGCGCCTCGGCATAATGACCGTCCGCGCCACCATCGGTGCTGACCAGAGCCCGGCAACGAGCCACAAGGGCCGCCACCTCCGGCACCACCCGCGCCACCACGTCCGCTGCGACGCCGAGTCCCGCCGCCGGTTCAGGCCCGGTCGTAGCCGGTGCGAGCTCGGGGGTGTGGCCGGTCCACTTCTCGTAGCGGGTTGTCGCGTCGATGGCGCGGTCGTTCTCGCCGGCGCGTACGAGGGCTTCGACGAGGTCGGGAAGGACACCCATGGCCAGGTCGGGCGGAGGGTCGGCGGTCCAGTCGCCGATCGACTCGAAGTGCCTGGCGGCCTCGCGGTGCCGGCCGGCCACCAGCTCGATCAGCCCCAGCGCCCGCCTGGCGTACGCCATCGCGTCGCACAGCTTGCGGTCGCTCGCCTCGGCCAGCACCTCGGATGCCAGCCGCGCGGCGTCCGGCCGTCCTCTGAGCGCGGCGCACAGGGCCAGCAGCCCCCGGTTGCGGCAGGCGGTGTTCGGCTGGCTGGCGTCGGCGGCGAACTGGCAGCCCTCCTCGGCATGAGCCTCGGCCAGCCCGAACCTGCCCCGCGCGAGCTCGTCGGCGGCCTGGTATTCGAGGTTCCACGCCAGCGCACCCAGCGACCCACCGGCCCGGGCCAGCCGCCCGGCCTCGCGGTAGAGCCGCCGGCCCAGCTCATGCTCACCGAGCTGCCGGGCGACGCCCCCGGCCAGGGTGAGCGTGGCCGGATCGGTGATCGCCTCGAACCCGCCACGGCCACTCGGAGCCCCCGCCATCCCCATCCCGGCCGAGCCCTCACCCCCGTAGGACCCCGCCGCACGCCCGGAGGACGGTTGCCGTCGGAGGTGGCGTGCCCGGGTGAGACTGAGGCGGTGGAGGAGGCGTAAGACCTCGTCCTCGGGTTCGTTCAGCGGGACCTCGCCGAGCCAGCCGGCCAGGTCGGCCCAGGTTTCCGGCCGGTTGGCGCGCAGGCCGAGGTCACCGTACATCGCGATGGTGGGGGTGAACAGGCGCCGGTCGATGCGCAGCGCGCGCGGGATCCAGGGCTTGATGAGCTCCAGCGCGTCCTCGGTCGAGCCCGCGAACTCCGCCACGATGGCCCGTACCGCCGCCAGGGCGATCCGGTCGGCCTCCTCCAGGTGCGGCTCGCGTACGGCATGGTCGAGCAGATCGGTGGCGGCGGCGGTGAGCCCGCCCTGGACGGCGGCCCGTGCCGCGCCCCAGAGCCGGCGCCCGCGGCGCGGCCCGTCGGCGGTGAGCTCGGCGGCCCTGGACAGCGCGGAC